>NZ_JADJKT010000004.1:0-266009 GCF_016705895.1 Candidatus Villigracilis affinis
TAATAATTTCGATCCATTGCAACGAATTCTTTTCGGTTGTTGCTGTCTTGTGATTGGGGTAGGCGGCTATTATGGCTACCAAGCCTATGTGGCAGCGAAAGAAATTGTAGATCAGGCCACGGAAGTGTATGAGATTCCAGTTAATCCAGATGACCCCAACAGTCCCAATGTTCCAATTCCGTTTACACCTTTTAGCGAAGCGCCGGAAGGCGGGCTGGGAGATAAAAGGGCGCGCGAACTTGTCTGGTCGCAGATTCCCATCTACTACGAAGAAGCGAATTGCCCGGCTCCCCAAGTGGATACGACTGAGATTACTGTGGTCACCCAGCCAAATGCTGAAGGCTCGTGGCAGGAAGAATGGAAAGTGGATTGCGGCGACGAAACATTCCATGTTTTTGTTGTGGATTTTTTTACCCAGGATGGATATTCTTCCGGGCTTGTTCAACCACCTCAGTAACTGTTTGTAATGTGTAAAATAAAAACGCGGGTAGATGTCAATCTATCCGCGTTTTGTTTGTGAGTGTTGATTCGCCGCCCGCACGGCGCGGGAAATCGCTGTGCGAAAATTTTATTTATCCGCTACTTTGATCGCCACTTTGATCTGCCATTTGGATTTTCGCGGTTCGATCTTCGGGTCTGTGAGAAAGGTTTCGTAACGCCCGCGGAAGTTATCTCCCTCCTCTGTATCCCAACGATCAAAGTCGATGCCCTGGGCGCGCACCCATTCGATCAAAGCCCTGTTGCCGGAAATGCCGCCGCCCGAATAAATGAGGCTGGCATATCGTCCCGCTGGAACTACATCTGCTTTGATATTGCCATTGTCGGGCGATGCCTTGCGGACGGGAATACAGTACGAAATATCCATGAACCCGCGCATGTCGATGACATGGTATCGCAAAAAGGCGGCCTGTGGTTTTGATCTTTTTCGTCCACCCAACTGTTTAGTTCGTTCGCGAGTCTGTCAATCTCTTTGGACATTCCTTTGAATGGCGAAATGGTTCGAATGCCCATATAAGTCAGTTTTGGACGCTTTTCTATTTTGGGTTTGCCAATCGTTGTCATTTGGGCTCCTTGTAAAAATAACCGGACTCAATTATCTCCACAGTACAGGCATCTTGCGCGTGAAGTCAAGGTCTAAACTGCAAGTCACGCCTAATGTGTAACTTGCAGTTTGGCGCGTGAATGTTCGCGCAGGTTCTCGCGGCGCGCGCCCACGCCGATGACGAAGCGGCTGGGGAAATTTTATCAGCGTGGCAAAATGCAAATTTGCCGTCACCAGTTCCCAGGTCCAGCATGATGCGATCGTAGTTTGCGAGCCGCGCGTACAAGTCAGTCAAATCCATGTTAAGGGACGCTTTGCCCCGAATTGTTTCCATTTGAAACCTCCAGTTTGTTGAGTTGCAAAATGGGACAAACTGGAGCGCGAGTCGCATTGTTGATCGCAAACAGACGGGCGCCATGGGCGGCGTTTTCTACAATGGCCGATATGCGGACCGCGCTGGATCAATAATTTTCCCATGTAAATTTCCATGTGACTTGGTTGTCATTTGTTGTTACAATCCTGAAACTCCTCCGGTATATTTGACAATCATCTGAAAAGGAAACCAGCATGTATAACCTCAAACGTTTTTCCCTCATTCTTCTGATATTGTCCGTTCTTTTTGCCGGTGCGCCTGCCGGATTCGCACAGGCTGCCGGTCAGGTTTATTATGTTGCCGATAATGGGAATGACAGCAACCCCGGCACGCTGGCTCAGCCCTGGCGTACGATTCAACATGCGGCTGATTCGGTTGCAGCGGGTGATACGGTGCAGGTGCGCGGCGGAATTTACAACGAGACCGTTTCCATCAATAGTTCAGGTTCGGAAGCAGGCGGCTACATTACATTTCAAACCTATCCCGGGGAGATCGCAGCCCTCGATGGCAGCGGATTCGCCTCCGCCGCTGGAGATATTGCCTTTACCATCGAAAATCAAAATTACATCATTGTGAATGGATTCGAAATCCGCAATTACAAGACCGCCCAGTCTGGCGCCACGCCGATGGGTATCTTTGTCACCGGCGCAGCGCATCACATTCAGATTCTAAATAACTATATTCACTATATTGAGACGAATGCCGGCGCGAATGGAAACGCCCACGGCATTGCTGTGTATGGAACTTTCGCTCCCGCATCCATTCATGACCTGTTGATTCAGGGCAATCAGTTATACGACTTGAAACTGGGCAGCAGTGAAGCGCTCGTTCTCAATGGCAACGTGGAAAATTTTATTGTCACCCAAAACAAGGTGGCATTCTGCGACAATATTGGTATTGACCTGATTGGGTTCGAGGGTGTTTCTCCCAACCCCGCCTACGATCAGGCCCGCGATGGCGTGGTTAGTGAGAATCAAGTCACTGCCATTGATACGATCACAAACCCCGCCTACAGCGGCTCACAAAGCGCGGCTGGTATTTATGTGGATGGCGGCACGCGCATCGTCATTGAGCGCAATGAAGTTGCCGCATCCAATATTGGCATCGAACTCGCCAGTGAGCATCAGGGACGCGCAACCAGTTACATTACCGTGCAAAATAACCTGATCCACTATAACCATATTGCCGGTCTTGCCATGGGCGGTTACGACACCCTGCGCGGCAGCACCGAAAATTCCGCCATCGTCAACAACACGTTTTTTGAAAACGACCAAAATCAGGATGGCAACGGTGAAATCTGGCTGCAATACAATGTCGTCAATAACATCATCCAGAACAACATCGTCTATGCCAACCAGCAAAGCTGGCTCATCACCAATCCCTATGCCCAAAATCAGGGCAACGTAGTGGATTACAACCTGTATTTTTCGCCCGCCGGAATTGACAACAGTCAGTGGCAATGGAAGAACATCTTCTATCAGGGCTTTGCCGCCTATCAGGCCGCTACGGGGAACGATGCCCACTCCCTGTTTATTGATCCTCAACTCGAAAGCACATTTGTGTTCGACTATAACCTGCTGGCAACCTCCCCCGCCATTGATCGGGCAAATTGCACCGCAGCCCCAGCCGCTGATTATGCAGGCGACCTCCGCCCGCAGGGCGCAGGCTGCGACATCGGCGCGGATGAATATTCCAACCTGCTCTTCGCCGACGTGCCGTCTGATCACTGGGCCAGAACCTGGATCGAAACCCTCTACACTACCGGCATCACCGGCGGCTGTGGAACCAACCCGCTGATCTTTTGTCCCGAGGCACCCGTCACCCGCGCACAAATGGCCGTCTTCCTCGAACGCGGCATGAACGGCTCCGCATACAATCCCCCCGCCGCAGTTGGCACAGTGTTCACTGATGTCCCCGCTGATTATTGGGCCGCCGCATGGATCGAAAAACTCCACGCCGATGGCATCACCTCAGGCTGCGCCTTTGCCGCCTACTGCCCCGAAGATTATGTCACCCGCGACCAAATGGCAATCTTCCTCCTGCGCGCCAAACACGGCGCCGCCTATGCCCCGCCGCCCGCAACGGGCGTATTCACCGACGTTCCCGTTACACACTGGGCCGCCGCATGGATTGAGCAGCTCGCCTCCGAAGGAATCACCGCCGGTTGCGGCAGTGGAAATTATTGCCCCGATCTGGCGATCAGCCGCGCCGAGATGGCAGTATTCCTTGTGAGAACCTTCAACCTCGCGCCATAAAATAAAAAACAGCAAAATAGATTTCTCAAGCGCGGCAATTTTGTCACGCGCTCTTCAACGCGCCTATTTGCGAAAAAAAATTCCAAAATGCGACTCATCTCCGCCCCGATTCTAATTTCCCGCGCCCAAACACCGCCTCAGACTCCGCCGATAATTGATCCTGCCGCCCGAACAGGGATCGCCCCGTATTATTGATCCTCCACGATCCGCATGATCGGCCAGCCCTTGAATCCTTCTACAATAAATTCACGGTGATAACTGGAATCGTCGCTTGATGAATCCACGCATTCATATCTGGCCAGCATTCCGGGCGAATCGACCTGCTTGCAGGTGGACATGCCGCTCGGCATCCACAAAGGACTGAGCAGTATGAAAACAAAACATGGAACAATAAGCGTCAGTATCAACCCGGCCAGCAGTTTTGCACCCGCAAGTTTTTTTTGAAACCCAAGCAGAATGCAGACGGGGACTCCCAGCATACAAATTGGCAGATAAAATAAAATCGCAACTCCCTGATTGGGCGGCGCCGGCACAATTTTTATAAAGAATAATATGGCCGCAAAAACGGGCGCGGCCATTATCATCAACATGGGTTTGATGAGGTTGTTTTTCATTTCTTGTTTTTCCCTTGGTTATCTGTTTTTGAAATATTTCTGCAAAAGGTCGGAATAATCAGCATCGGTGTGCGAATCCAGAATGCGGAAGAAATCGTCGCCAGAGACGATCTTCTCCCTGCCCTGATTGTAATAATCCTGAAGAAAAGCGAAGAAGGCTTCATCGCCGATGCGCCCGCGCAGGTCCCGCATAAAGTGCGCGCCGTTGAAATAGACAATGTGCTTGTACGTTTCTGCGTCCTGACCTTCGTATACGGGGATGTCGATCTGCCCAAACGGTTCAAAATAATCGATGCGATTCATCCACCACCAGCCCAGCGCTTCTGGGTGCGCGGATTCATAATAGATCGCCTCCGAGTAGGTGGTCAGGGATTCATCCAGCCAGGGTTCCTGCGCCTGATCGTTTGCGACCTGCTCGAACCACCATTGATGCCCGGTTTCGTGCGCGCCCACGGCGATAAGATAACTTTGCGGGGTTCCCTCATACAGATTATAGAAACTGCGGCTGTGGAAATACAACGCAGAAAACTCCATGCTGTCTTGAAAATCGGCAATGACAATGGAAAGTGTCTTGTGCGGGTATGGCCCGAACATTTGCGAGTAGACTTGAATGGCTTGCGAACTTGCCAGCATGACCGCATCGCCTGCGTTTTTATAAATGGGGAAATAGTAACTGTAAACAGTCGTCTCCCCGATTTTAGTAGTGGAGACTTGAAAATCGCGGCTGGCAGAAATTGCGAAGGCGCGGCCTGCTGTCAATGTGTAGCGGGTGAATTCACCGTTCGGTTCGGCAAATCCGCTGGCGGCGATGATGGGCGCGGTTTGCGGGTCTGCGAATTTAATATTGACCTCAAAATCTGCAATGGGATACACGAGATATTCCCCATGTGACCACGGCTCACGAATCACCCAGTCGCCGTTTTGGAATGGCGCGATAAACGGGTACCAGTTCACGAGGTTCATTTGAATTTCACTGTAACCAAAAATGCGCGCGCGCTGGCTGTTGACCTGATCCATATAGGGGAGAAAAATGCTGTAGCGCAGAGTCACTGTCGAAACAGAATCAGGCATGAGCGCGGCAGGAAGCGGTATGTCGAGTCGATTAAGGTTGAGGGCGTAATTCGTGACCGGGACTCCATCCACTTTTATTTCCATCACATAAAAACAATTCGGCCAAAAATTCGGCGCGACAGCAAGAGTTAAAGAGGTGAGTTGCTGCCCGGTATGATTGGGATAGACGATGGTTTGGTCCACGTCAATAAAGTGCAGGTCATAATCAAGGAAGGTGTTTATCGTATATTTTTCACGCGCAGGAATCGGGATCGGCGTGGCGGTTGGTGTGGGTGTTTCGGTGGCGGGCAATGTGGGCGTTGCTGTGTTGATCGGCGGCGCTGTTTGTGTTTGGGCGGCGGGAAGCGAACATGCTGTGAGTAGCAATGATAGAAGAAGAAGGATTCGGCGCATGGATATATTTTAACCTTTTGTGTATAATCTCTGTACCCGCCTCGATAGTTCAATGGATAGAACAAAGCACTCCTAAGGCTTAGATGTAGGTCCGATTCCTACTCGGGGCACAAACATTAATAATCTTCTAATGCAATACCCTTGTCAAAAATAAATGCCAGTAGTATTATTACAAACGATGACCGCTAGGGTGCCCCCCTCACCCTGGCGGTCATCATTTAATCTCATAGTATAAAAATATCCCGCAGGTTTGTTTGGATTTTTCAGCCAACAGACTGCGGGATATTTTTTGTTTAGACGATTTATTTTTTAGTTGTCTTGACCATTTGACGCGCAGACTGCAGTAATTCATGCGCTGAGCGCAATGTGCCTTCGCCCACTTCGCCGAGCATTTGCGAAAGTTCAAGCAGGCGTGATTCGCCTTCGAGGTTTTCCACGCGGGTCAGTGTGCGGCCTTTATCGACAAGTTTTTGCACCTGATAATGCTGGTCGCCAAAAACGGCAAGCTGGGGAAGATGGGTCACGCAGAAAACCTGATGCGAGCGGGAAAGATTCCAGAGTTTCTGACCAACCACCATGCCCACGCGCCCGCCAATGCCTTGATCAATTTCATCGAAGATCAAAGACGGCACTTCATCGGCGCGGGCGAGGACATTTTTCAGGCCAAGCATTAAACGCGAGGTCTCGCCGCCTGAGGCGATTTTTGCGAGCGGCTTGAGTCCTTCACCGGGATTCGGCGCGATCAAAAATTCCACGCGGTCGAAGCCGTTTTGGCCAAATGCGATGCGTGCGCCATCGGGCAGGGGAATACCGTTTACATCGGGCCTGGTCTGGAAGTCCACGCCGAAGCGCGCCGCTTCCATTCTGAGATCGTTGAGTTCGGCTTCGATGCCTTTGCCCATTGCAGTTGCCGCAGACTTGCGTTTTTCAGAAAGCGCGCCGCCTTGTTTGGCTAGTTTTTCCAACAACTTCGCTTCCTGCATTTCGAGTTCGTCGATTCGATCCGCTGCGCCGGTGAGGGTTTCAAGCTGTTTGCGGGCATCTGTGCCGTAGGCAATCACAGCGGGAATATTGCCGCCATATTTACGTGTGAGCGTGTGAATTAAATCCAGCCGTTCTTCAACTTCATCAAGGCGCTTGGGATTGAATTCGATCTCTTCGAGATAATTCTGCAAGCCGTGAACGACATCTGAAATCGTGTTAAGCATAAGTTCGGCTTGGTTTGCAAGTTCGTTTTGTTCAGGATCAATTTTTGCGAGGGCGGCTAATGCCTGCGCGGCCTGACCGATCAAATCGGTGGCAGCGGGTACTTCGGGTGAGCCTTCATCAAGCACGGCCAGCGCTTCCTGTGCATTCTGCGCGAGCGCTTCGGCATTCGCCAGACGGTCACGCTCTTTGCGCAGTTCCTCGTCTTCGCCAGCCTTCAAACGCGCCACTTCGATCTCTTCCGCTTGATAGGTGAGCATCTCAATGCGGCGTTCGGCATCGGATTGTGCTTTACGTAATTCAGTCAGTTCGCGCCGCAAGCCAAGCAAAGATTGGTAACTCTGGCGATAGTCGCCAAGGGGCCGATCCACTTCGGCGAAGCGATCGAGCAGGCCAAGGTGTGCGCGCGGATCGAGCAGTGAAAGATGTTCCGCCTGCCCGTGGATGTCGATCAACAGCGCGCCCAATTCCTTCAACAATCCAACATTGACGGTGCGGCCATTTACACGCGCCACACTGCGCCCTTCCTTGCGGACTTCGCGCATGAGCACAACATAATTCGGATCATCCAATAATTCTTCGCGGGTGAGGACTTCAGTCACCGCTTCTTTTTCTGGACCTGTGAGCTGAAACACCGCTTCGACAAATGCGGCGTCTGAATCAGTTCGCACAAAGGTCGTATCTGCCTTGCCGCCGAGCAGCATCACCACGGCATCGAGGATGATGGATTTGCCCGCGCCTGTTTCACCGGTAAGGATGATCAGGCCGGAGTCAAAGCGCAGATCGAGCTTGTCAATGATTGCAAAATTTTGGATGTGAAGTTCAGTAAGCATAGGCTATAACTGGATCCCCGCGAGGCGCGCATAGACTGTGGAGGTGGCGACTACTGCGTAAATTCCGATCGCGATGATGGAGAACATGTTGTTCGTAAAAACAAAATAAAGCGATGGGTAACGCGCCCAGCACAACCGCCGCGCAGATAAACAGCCAGCGGAACGGCGCTTGCCAGTGACTCGTAATGCGATATTTGAAAGGAATACGCCCGCTCCGCCAGCCACTGCAAACGAGACAAAGATCATGTAAAAGCCGATGAAGGTGGCGACGAACGCAAGCAATCCACTGGTGATCACTGAAAGAATTGAGGTGGCGGTGATACCAAGCAGATAGTCGTACCAGAGCGCGGTGTCGAATATTTTTTTATGCTGGTTGACACAATCTTTGCACAGATACCCCGTGGGTGTGCGCTGGGCGCAGGAGGCGCAGATCGGTTTCTCACAGCGTTTGCAGCGCAGTGTGGTCTCGCGGGTGGGATGGACATAACAATAGGTTACGGGTGTGTTCTCTATCATCGTGGAAATCCTAAAGAGTTTTCGTTCATGTGCGCTGTGAGGTTGCGATAAAAATAACCCGGGTCGCCAAAGCGGATAAATTGCGCGGTGACATCTGCGGCGGTTACTTTCACCTGATCATCTTCCATCAAAGGTGTTGGCGGTTGACCATCCACACTCATAACGGAATTTTCGCTTTTTACAACAATGCTCACCGAAGATCCTTCTGATAAAACGACGGCGCGATCTACAGAGAGATGCGGCGCAATTGGCACAAGCAAAATATTTCGCAACTCCGGCGGCAGGATCGGCCCGCCTGCGGCGAGGGCATAAGCCGTGGAACCTGTGGCTGTGGACGCAATAAGTCCATCCGCGACGTAGCTCGTCAGGCGGCGGCCATCCACTGTGGCGGTCAGGCGGACGGGACGAAGGTTCTGTCCGCGCGCGACGACGACTTCGTTCAAGGCGTTGGAGCGGTTGAGGCTTTCACCAGCGCGGATATGCTCGGCGCGCAGCATCATGCGGTTTTCGATCCACGCTTCGCCGTTGAATAATTTTTCAAAGTACTCGTGCCATTCCTTGCGATCGATCTGGATTAAGAATCCCAGCCTGCCAGGGTTTACACGGAGGATCGGCACACCGCAGGGGCGCGCACAAATTGTCCTGCGCGTAAGACACTTCCATCACCGCCGACGGCGATGAGCATGTCAAATTCACCTTTTTTTACACGTCCGCGAAGTTCTTCATCGTACATGGAACCGCAGGGCGCTTCAATTCCTCGCTCTTTGAGAAAGGCTGCCATGGCTTCTGCTTCAGCAAAGGCTTCAGGCATTTTCGGGTACGCCGTGACAACGGGACGTTTAGGCAGGAAAGGTTCAGGCATGTTGAAATTATACCTTTTGTAATGTCACAGCGTATTCTTTTTCAAACCAGACTCTGATCGCAAATGTTTTTGAATCCGCATTTGGCGCAGCGACCGGGTTGTTCATGCGAGCGCGGGACATTGTGGTTATGTTCATCCAGTTTCATGGCGGCGAGCAGATCGATCAGGGATTCTTCCAGTTTGCGGGTGTAATCGACTGCAAAGTCGCGGTCTTCATAATGGATGATTCCATAAGGCGGGCGTTTGCCGAAGGTTTTTTCTACCAACAGGCAATAGGCTGCAAGTTGATAAATATGTGAGTCGGGGGCTTCGGGCGCGCTGCCTGAGTTCACTTCCATGTGAATGATCTGTCCGTTCTTTTCGACGAGATAATCCGGTTTGCCGGTCAGTTCGAGCGCGGGATAGAAAAGAGGTTTCTCCACCTTGCCCCAGCCGCGCGTATCGGTGTAGATGATGCGGCCGCCGGGCAGCCCCGCTTCTTTCCGCTGAACCGATGACTGGCGGAAAAAGAACAGGGCAAAGATGAAAAGGGCGAGGGCGAGATAAAGCATGAGGAAAGGATGAAGGATGAAAAGTTGAGGGTGGTTATATTTTTTCCACAATACGAATGATGCGGGCGAGGCGGGTGAAGGCTGCGCCGGAGAGATCGTCATTGCGTTTGTTGAGGAATTTAATGAATTCGTCGCGGTTGGATTCGTTTATGGCGGGCAGTGTTCGCTCGGCGTGCTGGGGCAGTTCGCTTGGACGGGTGGCTGAGAGATATTTGATCAAAAAGGAAAGATGATTTTGTTGTATTCGTCATTTGCGGCGGCGGTGTTTGCCGCTGCACGGAAACTGAATGATCAATGGTGGCGTCTGAGCCTTCCTCTCGGGCTCTTGATCTCTTCGAGATGCTTGAAGGTAATATCAGGCCTGATCTTGGCGATTTCTGCGAGCGCGGTCATTGCGCCGCCGACCACATTTCCATGTTTGCTTTTCAGCAGTCTGACAAAATCTTCGGCATACGGCGCGATGAGTTTTGGATCGATAATGCCGATTTCATAGATGACATGAACGCAATCTGCTTGAATATTTTTGTTTTCACTGCGCATGTTTTCAGCGATTTCGCGGATGCCCGCCTTGTCGTTGCGTGCGGCGAGATCGCGCGCCAGATCGAGGTTGGGGGTTCGGTCACGGCGGGTTTGCAGATAGGCGAGGCGTTTTAGTAGATCGGACATGGGTATCCTTTATACATACTGGGCGGTACAAAATGCCACAAGCAAAAGAATTGCCGCCAGAAACAGGATCATGCCGAGGGTGCGCAAAAGAAGCGCGGATAAGGCTTTGCGTCCATGTTTGCGGTGGAGGTCTGTTCCGGCGGCGAGTTCCGCCTGATTCGAGGATTCATATCCTTTTTTGCGATACCACCAGGAACGCCGGCAGTATAAATAATTTCCGATCTCGGAGGCGCGGATGACTGGCATGGGCAGAGTATAGCACAAATATTCTATGCTCAATCGTTTCAATTTCAAATTATGATAAACTTCGGCGGTAAAAATATTTTTCCGTGAAAGAGGAAATGCAATGACCACACATGATTCTTACCCGATCGAAATTGCAGGCATCAAGCGTGACTTGCGCCTGTTTGAGATCAAGCCCGGTCTGCGGATTGCGATTTTAAATATTCTCGGTGATACCGAATTGGTGCAGGCTTGCGCGCGCGAACTCGCGAAGAAACTCGAAGCGGTTGATTATGATATTCTCGTGACGGCTGAGGCGAAATCGATCCCGCTGGCTTATGCGCTTTCGGTTGAAACGAAAAAGCCGTATGCGATTTTGCGCAAGACGTACAAGCCTTACATGGGCGCGGCGCTTCAAGCGGAGACTCTTTCGATCACCACCGGCCAGCCGCAGTTGTTGATTCTGGACGAGAAGGATCGTGAAAGCATTCAGGGTAAAAAAGTTGTGATCCTTGATGATGTGATCAGCACGGGATCAACCTTGCAAGGTATGCGCATGATTTTGGATAAGACCGATGCGAAGGTGGTCGCTGAAGCGGCGATCCTCACCGAAGGCGATCGCGCCCAGTGGATGCACATCATATCGCTGGGACATTTGCCGTTGTTTACGGAGTAATGAAGTAGATACGGAAATAAGTAGACAAGTAAACATGTAAAAAACACCAAGACCCTGAGATGTTTTCCTCGAGGTCTTGCTATTATGACTTCTCACTTCTTCCATCCCTTACTTCCCTTTGTTTCCGCTTCATTTTCTTGATTGCCAACTCTCGTTTCAGGGCCGTTATTTTATCGGGTTGGGTTTCGAGATAAACCAACTTCACCGGTCGGCGGGCGCTGGTGTATTTTGCGCCGATGCCTTTATTGTGCTGGGATACGCGTCTTTCAGGATCAAGAGTCCAGCCGGTGTAATAGGTGCCATCTGCACATTCAACGATGTAACAATAACAGGTCATTTCCTGTTGTGCTTTTTGACAAACATGCCGCCGAAGAAACGTTCGGAGAAGGTTGGCATCCCTGCTGCTTCAGAGCGGGGCGCATTGGTCCAATCGGCAGATACTCTTTCGCTCAGCCAGCGTTGCCTTCCTTCGAGCGCAGATTCAAGGCGCGCGGCAACTCCTTCATCGTCCTCTTTTCGATGTCATCGCGGAAACCGCGCAGGGCTGCGATCATTACATCCAAAGCATGTACCATGCCGGCGCGATTGTGCAGGGAAGATAATCGCAGCGAATCGATCTCATCTTGATATGCCAACCCCGCAGTGACGGCTGCGTAGGCGCGGCCTGCCACTTTGCGGGCTTCCTGCCAGCCGGGCTGATCCACTGTCGCGTTTAGCAGGGAAGCAGCCACCAGTTGCGGCAAAAGATGCGTAGTGGACATTAATCCATCTGATTCAATTGGATCGGCCAGCAAAGGCAGCGCATCCAAAAGACGGACAAAATCTATGGCGGTGGTCACAACCTCTTCCGGCGTCCCGTAGGGTGCGTCGATGAGGAAAATGCCGTTCGAAAACAGATCAGCTTTCGCCGCAGCCTGACCGAATTGAAAATCATGGAGATAAACGGGGTTGATCGCCGGGACGAGTCCCACATAATGCCGCCCTTTTGGTAGTAATTCCTTCGCCCACTTCGCCACATTTGATTTGACCGGCGAGGTGTCTAAAACCACCGTGTCTTCCTGCAAATCCGGCGCAATGAACTCCAGCGTTTCGCGCACCTGGCTTACCGGAATCGCCAGCACCACAATCCGTGCATCGCGCACGGCGGTGGGCAGGTTATGTTCCGCTTTGTCAATTGCATCCTTTTGCTGGGCGTCGCGTTCCAGTTCGGCCTTTTTATCGTGTCCCACCCGCACAATGGAATTTTTATGGGCCGCAAGCGCCAGCCCCATCGAAGTACCAATTTGGCCGAGACCAATAATCGTGATTTGAATGGGCATAAATACCTCGCAGTAATTTGATGAAACAATTATACTGCCACCACTCATAACCAGAAGGCGATCCACATGTACGCAAAGGAACTGGGCGAATACCTCAAAGGCAAACGCCATGAATTCACCTTTGCGATTGACTGGGGAACTTTGAAGCCGTTTCAGCAGAAGGCGCTGAAAGCCGTCTACGCCGTTCCCTATGGTGAGACTCAAACCTACACCGATATCGCCATGCAGATCGGGCATCCACATGCCAGCCGCGCCGTGGGCCGCGCCAACGCTACAAACCCCATGCCGATTATCATTCCCTGCCACCGCCTGATCGGCAAAGACGGCAAACTCCACGGCTACGGCGGCGGAGATGGTTTGCCCACAAAAGAATGGCTGTTGAAACTGGAAGGCGCGACGATGGCTTGGGTATGATACACTTCAAAAAATAAATACCTGAATAAACCAAAATCATCTTCAACATCCAATCTACATTGAACATTCTTCTTACACTCTTCTGGACCTTTCTCAAGGTCAATCTGCTCAGCACTTCCGGCTCTGCTTCTACTGGACTTCTATACAATGAAGCCGTGGGACATTTTCTAACCGAGGATCAATTCGTGCAGGCCGTCGGTCTCGCCACCCTTCTGCCCGGCAGTGACGCGTTACAACTTGCCATGTTTGTCGGCTATACCGTGGCTGGCATCCCCGGCGGATTTGTCTCCCTGTTTGCTTCCATTCTGCCGCCGACCGTGATTATGCTTGGCGTGGTAATGCTACTTCACCGCATCCAGCGCGAGGCATGGGTCAGCCGCTTTGTGGAGGGACTGACGCCCGCCGTTGCCATCCTTATTCTGACAGTTGCCTGGAAAATATTCAGGGGCAATACAGATGATCCCATTGGCTGGCAGTCTCTTGCGCTTGGCGGCGCGGGGTTGATCGCCTTATTGCTGGAAGCGCCTGCCCCATTCGTGCTTCTCGCTTGCGGAATTGCCGGGACGTTTCTATTCAAATGAACGCATCACAGCCGCCTGAAAACCCCGAAGTTAAAGTAAAGTCCAGGTTCAAAATTGACATGAGTCTATTTTGGATCTTCTTAAAAGTTAATCTGTTAACCACTGCCGGCCCCACTTCTGTGGGTTTGTTATACAAGGAAACGGTCGGCACGATTCTGACCGAAGCCCAATTTGTGGAAGCCGTTGGTTTTTCAAACCTTGTCCCCGGTAGCGAAGCGCTCAAACTGGCAATGTTTATCGGCTGTGCATCCGGCGGGATCCTGGCCTGATCGCCGCGTTGTTGGGCGCGATCATTCCGCCCACTGTGATTATGCTTACAGTGGCCTCCATCCTTGTGCGCTTTCAAGGGCAGGATTGGATGAAGCATTTCATCAAAGGCATGAGCCCGGCGGTTGGTGTTTTGCTGGCGCTTGTATCATGGCAGTTGATTCGAGCGGGCGGCCCGAAATCGATCAAGTGGCGGGCTGTCTTAATTGCCGTGTTGAGTTTTTTTGCTCTGGTTGTCTTTAAAATCCCACCGCAATATGTTTTGATCGGCGCGGGAATTGTCGGATTATTCCTCTTTCGGTAGATAAACAATGAAACCTGACCTATTAATCACAACCAACGGATTCCAGGAAACATGGCCCGCGATCGAATATGGCGCATGGTTCGCGGCCACGCTTGGGAAAAAAATTACGCTTCTCGGCGTGACCGAGAACCTGAATCCGGCTGCGATAGATGACAACCACCCGTTGGAAGATATCTTCGCGCAAGCCGTCGAGTTGTTCCGGAAAAACGGCGTGGAATATACTCTCATCGTTGAAAACGGAAATGCTGAAGATGTCATTCCGCAAAAGGCGCGCGAAGGCGAGTACATCATCGTGCTTGGGCCGCTGGGACGCCCGCAGATTCGACGGTTTCTAAAGGGTCGTTCCATCCGGTATATGATGGAGGAAATTGACCAGCCGATTCTGTATGTGCCAGAATCAAGACTGCCATTAAAAAAGATTCTGATCTGCATTGGCGGGCTGGGGTATGAAGTTACGGCGGAACACATCGCCATGCAAATGGCAATGAAGAGCCGCGCCGAGGTTACGCTGTTACACATCGTTCCGCCGATCGATCTCGATTACCCCACCGCGCGGACCGTCCGCGAGAACTGGCAAAATCTTACAGCGACAGATACCCCCGTAGGACGAAGTTTGCGGCAGGCGCTGGAAGTGGCAAAAGGTGACGGGTTGACCGCTTTTGTGAAGGCGCGTCAGGGAAATGTGGTTGAGGAGATTTTGGCCGAGATTAAAGATGGAAATTATGATCTGTTGTGCATGGGTTCGCCATACAGCACGCACGCATTGCGTCAGTTATATGCGCCCAATGTAACCGCAGAAATTGCAGAAGGTACGACCTGCCCGATCTTGTCGGCAAGATATAAGCAGGGATAATTTTCTGAAATTAATAACTCAACTTACGCAGTAAACAATCCCGAAGGGATGGCACGATTATAGAATTGCGGTGCAGAATCCCCAAATCCCGTAGGGATGACATGACTCCTTCGGAGTTGTAGCCACGAATTCCTGGAGAAGTGTGTAGTATCAGTTAATAAGCAATGTCCCGCAGAATACCTGCGGGACATTTTGTTTGCCAATTAATTCAGTATGACATTGCGTAAGCGTGTTGCGCCTTGCTATGCGCCCGGCACGTATTTTTGTTCCCACTCTGCTATGGCTGCACGGATTTCTTTTTTGATCGCCAAATCTGTAACATCGTCCACGGTGGGGAATTTATCGAGCCCGACGATCACTTCCACGCCGCCTTCGGGGGATTCCTGTAAACGAATGCCCGCTTTTTCAAGTGGTCCGCCCATAAGACGCCCTTGTAATACGGTGTCGATCTGATTGACGATGCTCATTGCCCGGATATTTTTTTCGGCTTCGGCCTTGGCGGCTACGGTCACGAGCGGCGGCATGGGACGAGATACTGCCGATTGAACAGGAACAGGCCCGGGCGGAGTCTGAGTCGGCGCGTCAGGTTTCGGGGCGGGCTGGGCGGGAATGGAATCCAACCATGGGCGGAAGAGTGTGATCAATTCGATCAGCGCTTTTTTTCATCCGAAGTCAGCGGCTTGTTTACATTTTTTCCGTCGAAGTTCAAGGGAGTAATGCGCGTTTTCTTTTTGAAACGCAAAAGACCGGGGTTATCCTGCTGGCCGCCCTCTGCGAGCGCCATTTTTTTTTCGGCTTCCCTGATTTTTGTTTGTGCCTGTGCTTCTGCGGCTGTAATTTTTTTTGCAGTGCGGAAGTTGGAATCAAGATACCCGGCCAAATAGCCAAGCAACGCAGCCAAAAGCCCAAGCCCTATTAATGCTGGCACCGGCCAGGTAACTGTTGCGAATTCGAGTTGCATGATTATTTCCTTTCAAGCGCCTGACATTTCGGGCAGATATGTGTGCCGCGCTGGCCGACTGTAAATTTTTGAATCGCTGTGCCGCAAACCGGGCATGGTTTGCCCTGCTGATCGTAGACACGAAAATGATTTTGAAAATCGCCGCCGCGATAGACCCAATCTATGCTGGCGCCGTTGTTGCGGATGCCTTTTCTAAGCACGGCGCGAATTGCCTTATGCAGTGCGTTGGCTTGTTCCTGCGTAACGGTATTTGATAATGTGAGTGGATGAAGTTTTGCGATGTGCAGGCATTCATCTGTGTAAATGTTGCCGAGACCCGCAACGAAGGTTTGATCGAGAAGCAATGGTTTTCGAACTGGCGTTTGCGGGTGTGTAAATTTTCAAGAAGCCAGCGCGCTGTAAATTCTTTTTCAAGCGGTTCGGGGCCGAGTTTGCCGAGAACCTTTTCGGGTTGATCTGTGAGCCAGACGCGCCCAAATTTGCGGGTGTCGTTGAAGGCAAGTGATTCGCCGTTGGAAAGATGCAATAACAGGCGGTCGTGTTTTTCTGGCTTGATTTTACCTTTTCTTATCACCAAATCGCCGCTCATGCGCAGATGTATCAGGAGATTGTAATCTTTCAGGCGGATCACGAGATATTTTGCGCGGCGCGAAACATCCATGATCTCTTGCCCGATGACCTGTTTTTTGAATTGCGCGGGGGATGGAGTCGCTAACGTGCGTGCCCAATGCAAGTCGGCAGAGAGGATGGTTTTTCCAACCAGTTCCGGTTTGAGCGCACGGGCGAAGGTTTCGACTTCAGGAAGTTCGGGCATGGGGGTTATGTCTTTGCGAGGAGGGTGTTTTTCCCGACGAAGCAATCTCCTTAGAGGTGGAGATTGCTCACTGCACTGGCGTGCGGCGCTGGTCGGGCGAAGAGAAAGAGCGCCCTCGCAATGACATGTTACTCGTTGAACATTTCTCCAACCGAGCGGCCTTCGTGGGCGCGCTTGATCACTTCGCCCAGCAGTTCGGCGACAGAGAGCACGGTGGTGCGGCCTTCAAGGAATTTCCATTTTTCGGGAGTGATCGGCGCAGAGTCTGTGGTGATGATGTGTTTGATTGGCAGGGATGCCAGCCGCTCGGCGCCATTGCGCGAAAGAATGGCATGTACAAAGGCAAGATATACATTGCGCGCGCCGTTGTTCTTGACCACATTCACAGCCTGCGCGATCGATCCGCCGGTATCCACTTCATCATCCACAATGATCACATCGCGATCTCGAACGTCGCCGATCAATGTTAATGCTTCGGCGTTGGCATCGTTTCCGTGACGGCGTTTTTCGATGAAGGCAATCGGCATGTCCATATCGGCGGCGTAGTTGCGGCCCTTCTTGGCGAAGCCGAGATCAACCGAAACCACAACCGGGTCTTTCATCTCTGCACGCATTTTCTTGTTGATGTGATCCACCAATAAATGTGATGCGGTCAGGACATCGCCGGGAATCGAGAAAAATCCCTGCACCTGCCCGGCGTGCGGATCAAGGGTCATGTAGCGATCAGCGCCGGCAACTTCGAGCATGTCTGCGATCAGGCGCGCGGTGATCGGCACACGCGGCTGATCTTTTTTGTCGGAGCGGCCATAGCATAGATACGGCACAACCGCCGTGATGCGCGCCGCAGAATCCAGGCGCAGGGTCTGGATCGTGATCAGCAGTTCCATCAAATTGCGATGCACCGGTGAAGACGTGGTCTGAATCACATATACATCCTGTCCGCGCACGCTGCCATTTAATTTCACAAAAAGATTTTCATTCGGGAATTCAATAACCTGACAGCCGCTCACCGGCTGGTCAAGATATTCTGCAATCTTCTGGGCGAGTTCTGGAGACCCTGTGCCTGCAAATAATTTGATCCCGCCGTACACTTTCAAATCGTGATGAACATGATGCATTTATGGTTTGCCTTTCGTTTTGATTAAATCTGAACGTAAAACACTCATGACGATCACATCGTCATATTTTCCATGTTTGTAAACAGCCTCGCGCAAACGGCCTTCTTCAACAAAGCCGGCTTTTTCATAAGATCGTTTTGCGCGCAGGTTTTCTGCGTACACACGCAAATGAACGCGGTTGAAGTTCAAGGTATTAAAACAATGCTTCACCAGAAGCATCATTGCCTCGGTGCCGTAGCCTTTGTTCCACTCGTCTTTTTCGCCGAGCATAATGCCGAGTTCGCCCGAACGGGTGACGGTGTCAATATCGAAGACGCCGCAATTGCCGATCAACTTCCAGCCGCTTTCGTTGCGGATTTCGATGGAGAGTGTCTTTTCACTTTGCGGGCGCTGACTCATGGAGTTGAACCAGTTTTCCTCATCCACAATAGACAGCGGCAAATACATCGACAAATAACGAGTCACATCCGGGTCGTTCACCCAGTTGTAAAAAGTTTTTACATCGTTGCGCTCGGCGGCACGCAGCCGAATCCGTTCGCCGTAGATCATGCTCATTTTGTCCTTCCGTTCATTAACAACTTAACTGCTTCCCACGGTGATATTTTTCTTTGGACGATGCTTTCCAACGCATCATCATACTGACCTTGTGAGACTTCCCTGCGGAAGCGGTTGATCAATGTTTCCTGAATCAGCGCATCCAACTCGACCTCAAGCCTGTTACGCTCACGAATGGCCCATCCTCCGCTTTGAGTTAAGTGCGTCACATGCCGCGCAATGGACTCGCATAATTCTGCGATGCCTTTGCCTTCAGTGGAAACCGTCCGCTGGATGGGGGGAATCCATATCGGCGCTGATCCTGCCTGTTTTTTGGATCAGGTTCATCGTAGTCTGACGGGTAGGTATCCGCATGGCTGTGCCGTGATGTTGAAAAATCCGCTCGGTTGGGTGCGCCAGATCGAGCATCGACTTCAATGCCTTTTCGGTATTTTCCACGCCTGGGCGGTCGGCTTTATTGACGACGAGAATGTCGGCGATTTCGAGGATGCCCGCTTTGATGGCTTGAATGTCGTCGCCGAGGCCGGGCGCTTCTACAACCAGAGTGGTGTGCGCGAGGCGGGCAACGTCCACTTCGCTTTGGCCCGCGCCGACGGTTTCGATGATGATGATTTCGTAGCCAGCGGCATCGAAGACCTGCGCCATGTTTGCAGTGGATTGCGCCAGCCCGCCGAGTGATCCGCGCGTTGCCATCGAGCGGATAAACACGCCGGTGTCGCCGGAGAGATCGCGCATACGTACGCGATCGCCAAGCACCGCGCCACCCGTGAACGGGCTGGATGGATCAACGGCGATGATTGCGACGCGTTTTTGCGCGGTCTTGCGATAATAGAGCGCGAGTTGATTCACCAGCGAAGATTTGCCCGTGCCGGGTGAACCTGTCACGCCGATCAAGTGCGCCTTGCCGGTGTGTGGAAATAATTCGATCAGCGCGGCGCGGCCTTCGGGTGAATCATTTTCCACCTGAGTTAACAGGCGGGATAATGCGAGGCGTTCACCGTTGAGAACTGCTTGAGAATATGTCATAGGGCGGTTGGCATTAACAACAAAACACAGAGCAACCCGCACTCTGTGTTTTTTGCTTTTTTATCCTGTCACCGCTAATTTAACATCGCGGATAATGTCTTCGGTGGATGCGCCGGGACCATATACGCCTGCCACACCCATTTCCTTTAAACGTTGCAGGTCTTCATCAGGGATGATGCCTCCGACAAAGATCTTCACATGCGCTTGTCCGTTCTTTTGGAGCAATTCCAAAAGGCGCGGGGTGAGTGCCATGTGTGCGCCGGAAAGAATCGAAAGCCCAACTACATCCACATCTTCTTGAAGCGCGGCTTCGGCGATCATTTCAGGGGTCTGGCGCAGGCCGGTGTAGATCACTTCCATGCCGGCATCGCGCAGTGCGCGCGCTACAACCTTCGCGCCGCGGTCATGTCCATCCAGGCCGGGTTTGGCGACCAGAACACGTATCCTTCGACTTTGCTCAGGACTGGTTTTATTTTCGGTCATTGTTCCTCCGAGGGAATGATGGACAAAATTATACTATGTATCACAAGCGCAGTTACTTGGTACTAAGGAAATTGCAATACCAAATGCTTCTGATAAATCCTTTTATAAATAGAGGAATCTTACTTGTACAAATCCAGCCCTGAAATGTAATGAAAGTCTTTGACGTTCAAAGTGTAAAGTGGAATCGAGTAATGGAGAGCAGTTGCCGCGATCAGCGCGTCTGGGATATTAAGCCTGTGGCTCAGGGAATATTTTTCGAGTAATTCAAGGTGTAGTCTGGATATTTCTTTATCGATTGGCAATTGCCGAAGCAATGAAAGATTTTCGCGCAAGGTTTTCATTTCGCGCTTATCGCGTGCGCCAAAATATAACTCCCCCACAGTAATTACACTAACTGCCAGACCGGATACACCAACCGCGCTCAACGTCTCAATGACATCGGCGCGGCCTCTATAGAATTCGATCAGAATATTGGTGTCGCAAAGGATCACATTCGCCTCGGCCATGCAGATGATCGCAGGCTATCCAATGTCACATCCCGCTTTGACCAGACTCCGGCCATTGCAAAGAAATCTGTTTTTACAGTGTTGCGGGGTTTTGTAGGAATCCGCAGATTTGCAATGGAGACCTTTTCTACATAATCCAATGATTTGAGAAAAGTCTTCAATGCATATGCCTTGCGTTTATCGCGGATTTGAATGGTGATCTGTTCCATAATTTCCTCAACGCAAAAGATTATACTTTAATTTTTGTCGCGAAAAAGATGATCATATTTCTTTCAGATTACATCCCATCGTCTTTCGGCGGCGCGGTTTGACCGTAATCGAGCACCGCGCGCATTTGCGTTGCGCCTTCAGGCGGACCGACGATCTTTTTATCTTCCATCGTATCCACGATGCGTGAGGCGCGGGTGTAGCCGATGCGTAATCTGCGCTGAAGCATGGATACGGAAGCGCGGCCTTCCTTGCGAACGATCTCCACGGCGTCGTCGAAAAGCGGATCGCCGTCTGCTTTTTTGCCTTCGTCCCATAATTCGGTCTGTTTGAGCGGGACATTGGTCGGTACTGAATCTGCGGGGTTGGAGCCTGCCACAGCATAGGGACTCGCTCCGCCTGCCTGATTGCGCCAATATTCCACAAGGTTTTGAATCTCATGATCTGAAACGAACACACCCTGCAAACGCGCGGCGGATGGAGCATCCGGCGCCTGATACAACATGTCACCGCGGCCAAGCAGTCGTTCCGCGCCGGGTTGATCGAGAATGACGCGGCTATCGGTATTGGATGCAACTGCGAAGGCAATACGCGCCGGGAAGTTGGCTTTGATCAAACCTGTCACCACATCCACGGAAGGGCGCTGTGTGGCAAGGATCATGTGAATGCCCGTGGCGCGCGCAAGTTGCGCAAGGCGTGTGATCGTTTTTTCGGTTTCATCGGGGGCGATCATCATCAAGTCGGCGAGTTCGTCGATGATGACGACGAGGAATGGCAGTTTTTTCAGTCCCTGTAATTTCAGCTTCGCGTTGTAATCGGTGATGTTGCGCGAACCGGCCTGCGCAAACAGATGATAACGCTTGTCCATTTCGCGGGTCATCCATTGCAGGGCGCCGATCACGCGATCCATTTCAACGACCACGGGGCCGAGCAAATGCGGAATGCCGTTATAGCCGGTCAACTCCACGCGTTTGGGATCGACCAATACAATCCGCAAATCATCGGGGGTGTTGTATAACAACATGCAAGTGAGGATGGAATTTACGCACACCGATTTACCGGAGCCGGTGGTGCCCGCGATCAACATGTGCGGCATACTCTCAATGCTGGCAATGACCGGCAGGCCGGCAACATCGCGGCCAAGCGCGAAACTCAAAGGCTTTGTGGTGCGTGTGTAAACTTCGCTTTCCAAAATATCGCGCAGGGCTACCATCGCCATTTCTTCGTTTGGAACTTCAATGCCTACATAACTATGACCGGGCACCGGCGCTTGAATGCGGATGCGGGGAGCGGCGAGCGCGAGCGCGAGATCATCGGAGAGGGATGCGATCTTGCTGACGCGCACCTTGGTGCGGACGCCGCCTCTGGTCTCAAGAAATAGCGGCTCCACTCCGAACTGCGTGATCGATGGCCCGCGGCTGATCGCAACTACTTGCGCTGGCGCGCCAAAGGAGGCGAGAGTCTCTTCGATTAATCTTGCGCGCTGTTGAATGAATTCTTCATTGATCGATGGCGCATTGCCCGAGTCGAGAATGTCGCTGACGTTGGGCAATGTCCAATGGATGACGGTTGCGCCGCTGGTTGTCCGTGTGGGTTGGACTGCGCCCGCAGCCGGTTGTACTTCGGGCACGGCGGAGGGATCTATCGGGGTGAAATCTTCTGTCGAAACAGGATCAGTTGTCGGCGCGTTGGATGCGATGGGTTTATTCATCAACTTCTGAATCCAGGCAATGATCGGGCCGAGCCAGAAGAATAAATCCTGCACGGGTTTGTCGAGCAGCACGGCGATGCCGATGATGAGCCAGGCGACCAATGCGATGAATGCGCCGCCGCTACCAAACCCAAACCAGAGAAAGCGTTGGAAGAGTCCGCCGAGCGCGCCGCCGCCGATGCCTTTGAGCGCTTCGGCTTCGGCAGTTTCGGCTGTTGCGACGAATGAATGCAAAATGGTTAATAGCCAGAGGAAAAGAATAACACTGCCCGCAACACGCTCAAGTGAGAGCGGCGGGATGCGTTCAATTTTGCGAAAGACAAGCCACAGACCAAAGACAAGCAGGCCAAGCGGAAGAATGTATACGCCCCAGCCGAAAATTTGCGCGATGAAAAAAATTGCGCCGCCGACAATGGCGGAACGATTGGCAGATGCCAGACCCAAAATGATGACAAGGCCCAGAAAAGCGAGACCAATGCCGATGACGTCGAGTCTGCGTTCTGCTGAAAGTTGATCCCAAAGAGTGAGCGCGGGTCTCGGCGCGGCTGGCGGTGGTGCTTGCTGATCTTTGCCTTTCGGCGCAGACTTACCCTGCGGCGTTTCTCCCTTTTTGGGAGAAATTATTTTGCCCGCAGGTTTATCGCTTTTCTTTGGGGGAGTGGATGGTTTGAGGAGTGGCATGTTAAAAGGATGAAGGCGGAATGATAAAGGATGAATGGGGAGGATGCTGTGTTCCCATCCTTTATACCTTGTAATGCTATGTGATGATTTCGAAAAGATTATAGCACAAATGGTCTGTTATCTTTTGAGGCGCTTCTGGCTAACCGCAGGCTTGCCAAAAGATTTAACCACGGAATACATAGAGGCCACGGAGAAACAAAATCTCTGTGTACTCCGTGACCTTTGTGGTGATGTCTTTTGCAATATGGGTTTTCATGTCTGCCGGGCGTGAGAGATGCTTTTCTTTAAGGTACAATTGCAGGGTTTAATCGTCATTTATTGTTACGCTTTTCCCTTCCCCGGTGAAACCCGGGTTTTTCAATAAATTTTCCTGAGGAATTAAACTTGTTCGAAATACTTTTTCTTGGCACATCTGCCTCCGCGCCTTCTGCGAAACGCGGGCTTTCGGGACAGATCATTTCCCATAACGAATACCGGTTCCTCGTCGATTGCGGCGAAGGCACACAGAGGCAGATCCTTCAATCGGGTATCGGCTTCAAACGCCTGACTCGTATTCTGTTGACGCACGGCCACCTTGATCATATCCTCGGGCTGGGTGGTTTGCTGTCCACTTTTTTGCGCTGGGAAGCCATTGAAGAACTTGAGATCTACGGCGGGCACAGCACGCTTGAACGCGTGCGCACGCTTCTTTATGATGTAGTTCTGCGCGGCAACCAGCCGCCCATGCCGCTGGTGCTCAAAGAGATCAAACCCGGTGTGATCTTCGATGCCGAAGATTTTACCGTTACGGCTTTCCCGGTTACGCATCGTGGACCCGATTGCCTCGGATATATTTTTGAAGAGAAACCCCGCCGGCCTTTCCTCTCGCAAAAAGCGGATGAACTCGGCGTGCCATTCGGACCTGAACGCCGTGATTTGGTCGATGGAAAAGAGATCGTCCTCGCCGATGGCACGCGCATCAAACCTGACGATGTGCTGGGGGCGTGGGAAAAAGGCAGTAAACTCGTCCTTGTAGGGGATTCCGGCAGAACCGACAACCTGCTCGAAGTTTGCAAGGATGCCGATGCGCTCGTGATCGAATCCACTTATCTGGATGAAGAAGCCGACATGGCAAAGCAATTCTCTCATCTCACCGCGCGCATGGGCGCGGAACTCGCCATCAAAGCGGGGGTTAAGAGGCTAATTCTTACTCATATTTCGCGCCGTTACCGTGAAAAAGATGTGATCGCGGAAGCGCAATCCATTTTTCCAAAAACCGTAGTAGCCCGCGATTTTGACAATTATCAAATTAGGAAAGAAACAGACAATGGCAGATAAATTTACAGTAGGGTTATTAACTTCCGGCGGTGATGCGCCCGGCATGAATGCCGCGATCCGCGCCGTGGTGCGAACAGCATTGACCAACAATATGAATGTCATCGGAGTTCGTCACGGATACGAAGGCTTGATCAACGGCGAATTCACCCCAATGGATGCACGTTCAGTGGGCGGTATTTTGCAGCGCGGCGGAACCATTTTGCTCACCAGCCGCAGCAAGCGTTTTCAGGAACCAGCGGGCCAGCGCGACGCGATCCGCAAGATGAACGAAGCCGGCATGGATGCGCTGATCGTGATCGGCGGTGAAGGGTCAATGAACGGCGCGTATGCGCTCTCCCAAAAAGGCGTGAAGGTGATCGGCATGCCCGGCAGTATCGATAACGATATCTGGGGTACGAACATTTCCATCGGCACAGATACAGCCATGAACACCATTATGGAAGCCGTGGATAAACTGCGCGATACCGCCTCATCACATCAGCGTGCGTTTGTGATCGAAACCATGGGACGCAACAGCGGTTACCTCGCGGTGATGGCCGGCATCGTTTGCGGCGCGGAGATGGTCTTGATTCCTGAAGTGCCTGTTACCGGCGAGGAAGTTGCCACAGCGGTGGAATATGCCTATCAGCGCGGCAAGACACACGCGATCATCATCAACGCCGAAGGTTCCGCCATCAGCACCACGGATCTGGTGGAAAAAATTGACACGCTCGATCTGGGCTTTAAAACACGCATGACCATTCTCGGTCATATTCAACGCGGCGGCTCGCCGACTGCGTATGATCGTTTGCTCGCTTCCCGTATGGGCGTGAAAGCGGTTGAAGCGCTGGTGGAAGGTCAGCATGGCGTGATGACCGGCCTCAAAGGCAAGGGCGTGGATTTCATTCCGCTTTTGGATGTAATCACCAACAAGCGCAAGGTCAATATGGAGTATTACCATATGGCCAAGGTGCTGGCGAGATAAAACTTTGAAGAATGAAAACGCCGCCGGGATTATTCCCGGCGGCGTTTTTTTAAATTATGTTATGTCTTTTCCTTCCCACTCGTTCATAAACTGATCAAGAAAGCGGAGCATGACCTCATGCCGCTGTTCTGCTATTTTTTTTGCGGTTGCAGTATTCATCATATCTTTGAGCAATAGCAATTTCTCGTAAAAGTGATTGATCGTGGCGCTTTTGCTGTTCTTGTATTGTTCAAAGGTGGCGTGCATTTGCGGCGCGGACTCGGGATCGTACATCGGTCTGTTTTTGTAGCCGCCGTAGGCGAAGGCACGGCCAATGCCGATGGCGCCGATGGCATCGAGTCTGTCGGCATCCTGCACGATGAAGCCTTCGAGACTTTTCATTTTATTTTCCACGCCTGCGCCTTTGTAGGAAATGTGCATGATGATCTCGCACACTTTATCGGCAATGGAAATGTCCACATTGCACGAATCAAGCCAGGCTTTGGCGCGAAGCGGGGTTTCATCGCCTGAGTCGTTGAATTTCCAATCGTCGAGATCGTGAAGAAGCGCGGCAAGTTCCACGATGAACAAATCCGCTTTTTCGTGTTCGCAGATGGTGACGGCGTTTTTCCACACGCGGTAGATGTGCCACCAATCGTGGCCTGAGGAATCGTCGGAGAATTCCTGTTTGATGTAATCGGCTGTTTTTTGAATGATGAGAGATTGATTCATGAGGCTATTTTGCCACAAAAATCAGCCGTTCCATTTCATCCTCATATTATTTTTCAACACACAAAGTGCCTGACGGATCTCGCCAAGATGATAAGCGGTATGCACCACTACAGCGAGCGAGCCGCCGATTGAGTCTTCGTTCCAAACGGGGTTCTCGCGGAACAAGTTTGAAATGCGTTGATAGGCTCCCCGCAGCTTGTTTTAGAGGCGGCCCATTCTTCGGGCGTGACCTTTTCCACCGTGCGCCAGACTTCGCCCCAATCTGCGCGGCTGGTGTCGTGCTGCACCACATAGCGTTCGAGCACTTCCAGATAAAAGCTCACGTGGGCAACCTGCGCGGCGAGCGAGGCGCATTTTCCGCCAACGGGAATCGATGCTTCTTCCGCCGAAACAGTTTCAAGGGTCCGAAAAAGAGACGTGTCTTTGTCGAGGTAAATGCCGTGGGTGTTGTCGAATGTTTCGTCGAGCAGCGCCATCAGATTATTTAGAAAATCTTCCTGCTTGATCATTGCATCCATGAGTTATTCTGCTCCTTCAAATGCGGATTTGAGCCACGCGACAAGTTCCGCATCGACTTCACGCGCGTCACTGACATTAACGATGTAGTTGCACATGCTTCCTTTGGGCTGTTCCAGCAGGCGGGCATTTTGTTTGAAGTCCTTCGCGTTAATGCCAACCTCGAAACGCGTGTTGGTCTTTGGACCGATCATGGCAAATTGTTTTTTGCGGCGCAAACTGACATATCCTTTTTTGGGGACGATCTCGAATTCGCCAAACTTGTTGATCTCTTTCATCAGTTTTTCGTGAATGGGGCGGAAGCCCGCCTTCGCGCCTGAATAAATTTCATCAAGCACGGCATCTTCGTTTTTGCCTTCCGCGGCGCGTGTGCCGTCAGATTCAAAGATTGCATGAACGAGCGCGTTCGCATCGCCGTGCCCCAGCCCAAGTTTTTCCTTGAACATGTCGCGGAGTTCGCCGTGTTTGCTCAATCCGCTTTTCTTTGCGATGGCGGCCAACTCTGCAAGGGACTTGCCGGTTTTCTTTTGGATGTTGTTGATTTGGGTTTGAATGGCTTTATCAAGGCTACTCATAAATCAGCTTTTTATAGGGTCTCAAAGTTAATGACAGGCTGTGCGCCTTCGCTTGAAGGCAGTCAACCAGTTCACAGGCGCATCGGATCGAATCACGGACGTTTGTAAATTGAACACACGTTTTCCCCGACCTCGGGAGATTAATATTCCTCCCAACAAAAAGACAGCGAACATGCTGGCGACCACCGCAGGCCAGAACGGTGCAGAAGGCAGGCGGGTGGCAGCTTCTGATACTCCCGCCGCGATCAACCCCACATACGACCAATTCATGAATTCATAGTGAAATTCAAGCCAGCGTCCATGAGGAAGGCGAAGATAGGCGGGGATGAATCCAGCCAGCAGGGTGAGCAAACTTGCCAACGCTGCACCATGAAAGGTCCAAGTGACCCGTGAGTTGATAAATAAAAGCGCAGTGATGTTGAGTCCCAGCATGTTGAAAAGTAGGCATACCCCAGTTGTTTGTGCAGACGTCCCTTTGCGGGGCAATCAGTACACATGCGCCAAAGATCAAAGCTGAGACAGCGGACACCATATGAAATGTTGATACAAATTGATACATCATTCTCTTCTTTCTAAAGATCTACACACAATATTATTTTCTAGCGCCATATCCCGAGTATAAATCCGATAACCGTAAAATACATCGTGATGAAGCCGCCGTTGACGAAAATATATTTCCACGAGCGCTGTTCAAAGAGGGCAATGACCGCAAAGATCAGGGCCGCAAAACCGAAGCCAGCCAGAAAACCTGCCGCCGCGCCCCAGGCTGCGTTGGTATTCGCATCACCGAGGAAGAAGGCCAGGTTGTACGAGATTAGCAGTGAAAACAGAAAGGCAAGACCATAGGTCCTGGCAGGGTTTTGCTTTGCGAGTTGGTCTTCGGTCAGTTTTGTTTCAGCCAGCCAGGTTTTGTAAAACAGAACGGGCGAATACCACAATGCGCCCAGCGCCAGATTGAAAATGGCGCAAACAAGAACAGCGGCGTGATTAATATACAGGTTTTCCATGAGATTTCTCCTTTGTCTTTTTGGAGATAATCTTACATAAATCGCGCCTGGGTGTATTGGAGAAAATTTACATTAATTCACTGGAACATAGTTCAGCGTGGATGCCTTCCTTTTGATGTACTCATTGGGGGTGAATCCTGAAAATTCCTTGAAATTATTGATGAAGTGTGCCTGATCGTAAAAACCGCTGTCCATGGCAACTCCACTCCATTGAATGAATTGATTGTTTTCTATCGTTTCGATCGCTTTTTGAAAACGGGCGATCTTGAGATATTGTTTTGGCGGCACACCGACCTGCCCTTGAACAGGTCTATGAAGTGCTTTTGGGAATACCCAATCTGTTCGCCCAGTTTTTTGAAGTTGAACAAAGTTGGCTGGTGTAGCATGCTGGTCACCGCATATTTAACGCAGTTGGATTTCGTGCTTTCGTAAAGTTTATCCCCGGCGATGTTCAGCAGAAACAATTCAACCAGTTGGAACATTTCCTGTGGTGAATGGGCGGTAAGCAGTCTTTCGCGCAAACTGAGAATACTCCTGCCAAAGACTAGATCAGCCATGACGACTGAATCGGTCAGTTCGTTCATCGGAAACGGATAAAAAGGACGCGCCATTCCCTTTTTGAAGGCCACCACCAGCATCCTGCTTTCCCTGCCTGAAGGGATGGTGATGGGGCGGGTTCGCACCCCGCTGACCCAGACATGGCGGCAGGATTGAACGATTTTCAGCGTGTCATATATCGTAAATATGCTGGGGTTCATCCGACAGGTCAATGATGAGTTCCGTATTTCCATCGGGTAGAAATCTGTCCAGAGCGTGTGGCGGGCGCATGCCGCCAAAGTAAAGCATACTGTCGAGAAAGTCATTCAGTGGAAATGAAGGTTGGTGAATTTCGAAAAACATGACGATTGATCCTTTGTTTTATTATAGAACAAATATTCTGCCTGCGCAATGTCTTGGGTAAAAGTGAATCTTAGGCAAACTTAAGTCCTTTCCACAAAATGTCTGGAAAGACTATAATGCCATGTATGACTACCAAACCTAAAAAATCCATTCCCATCCTTGATAACGACGACGACGAAGAAGACGTCGTGGAAACCCCTGCTGTCATTCAGCAGGAACCCGAAGAGACCATCACTTTTAAGAAAAGCCATTTTTATTCGGTACTGGTCGTGCTGGCATTTGCCGTTGGCGTACTTGTTGGTTATGTAGCCTGGGGACCCGGCTCAGGCGCAACCGCTGCTGTGACTCAACAACAGGCAGCGGCTCCTGTGGCACAGGCTCCCGCTGCACAGCAGGCTCCGCAATATCAACGGTATGATATTCCCACCGCGGGCTTCCCCAGCCTCGGCCCGGATGATGCGCCGATTGTGGTCGTCGAATTCAGCGATTTCCAATGCCCGTTCTGCCGCCGCTTCCACGATGAAACCTACCAGTCTTTGTTGGATGCCTACCCCGGCCAGATCCGTTTTGTATATCGTAATTTACCGCTTACCTCCATTCACCCGAATGCGATGCCCGCTGCGGTTGCATCCCTTTGTGCCAATGATCAGAATGCCTATTGGGATTATCACGAAAAACTATTCAGCAGCGAGCAATTGGATGAGGAAACCTACATCCGCTACGCCGCTGATCTTGGGCTGGATACTGAAAAATTCACCGCCTGTCTTTCCAGTGGCAGCCATGATGCGGAAATTCAAGGCGACATGGATTTTGCCATCAACCTCGGTGTGCAGTCCACGCCGACTTTCTTCGTCAACGGGCTGGCCATTGTAGGCGCCCAGCCGCTGACAAATTTCCAGCAGATCATCGAAAAGGAACTGGCCGGAGAAATCCCCTAAAAAATCGGCTCACTAAAACAAGCAGAGTTCACGGAGTTCTTAAAATTTCCGTGAACTCTTTTTCTTTTTGGTATCATCACAGCCGAACAAAAAATCAAAAAATTCCCTGAGAGGGACACATGAAAAAGTTTGTAGCCATTGCTGGAAATATCGGTGTGGGGAAATCCACGCTTGTAAAAATGTTGTGCAACGAAATGGGCTGGGAACCGTTCTACGAACCCGTCACTGAGAATCCCTATCTCGCAGATTTTTACCAGAACATGTCTGCATGGGCGTTTCACTCGCAGGTATTCTTTCTCACCCATCGTCTGCGCTCGCACATGGGGCTTGCCCAGCATCCCAGTTCAGTGATTCAAGATCGCAGCGTATATGAAGACGCCGAAATTTTCGCGCAGAATTTGTACGACCAGGGCAACATGCAGGATCGCGATTATCGAACGTATCGCGAGTTGTACGAAACCGCCGTGCAGTTCCTGCCGCCGCCCGACCTCGTCATTTATTTGCGTGCTTCCGTGCCCACGCTGTTAAACCGCATCAACTCACGCGGACGCACCTACGAGCGCACCATTGCGCCCGAATATTTACAAAACTTAAATGACCTGTACGAATCATGGATCGAAAATTTCACACTCTGCCCCGTATTGGCTGTCCCCTGCGACGATCTCGATTACGTGGCGCATTCCGGTCACCTGCGCTTGATCATCGCCAAGGTCGAAGATAAACTTGTCGGAAAAGAAGAAGTGGTTTTCGAGCCCGATGAAGTGGCGCGCGCCGCAGAAGATTAAAAACAAAACCTCCCTCGGGAGGTTTTTCATTTAAGTTGAGCAAATATTTCCGCGCATTGAATGGCATTATCCTCTTCCATATTATCTTCAATGCTCCACCATGCGGACAGGACGGCATGAGCAGTTGCCCAGTGAATAATTTTTTCCCGCTCCCAGCCTAATCTCTCCGCGAGGATGCTCACCCGCCTCTTTGCCTGCACCTGGAAACTGATTCCGTCCGAAAATGCTGTCCCATGGGTTGAGCATGAGCGGACCTATCTCATACCCCGCCGGCCCGATGACTCCCTTTGGGTCAATAACGAGCCAGCCGCGTTCAGAGGAAAGAATATTATAGTGATGAAAATCGCCGTGCATTAATTTCACATCGGTATCGGCAAATAACTCAGGTAAAAATGATTCGACTTTCTCCAAAAGAACTTTTGGAAACGGTCCCAACCCGCCGTCAAAGTGTGGACGAATTTTCTTTAATCCGTTGAACCAATTCGATAATTTTATAAATTTATTTTCATTCGGAACTTCACGCCATAGCTTGCTCATCACCTCGGCGGCGATGAGCGTGCGTTCGTCATCGTCTTCGAGTTCAACGAGCATCTTGCCGGGCTTGAGTCTTTCCAACAGTAAAAAACCGCGCCTTAAAGAAGGAAGGACAGCGAGAAAATTCTCGCCGTCCTTTTTGTAGACGTTTTTTATAGTGGAGATGAAGGAGTCAGGGAGTTGCATGGCGTTGCGCGAGATATTATCTCGCGTTACTTTACCCAACCCAGGCCGATGCGTCCGCGTTCGGTTTCGATCTTTTGGATCTCTACGTCGATGATGTCGCCCACTTTGAGGACGGTGCCGTTCGGGATTTGGGATTTATGCAGAAGACCATCCTGCTTGACGCCGATGTCTATGAAGGCGCCGAAGTCCACTACGTTGCGGACGGTGCCTTTGAGCTGCATACCTGTCAGCAGGTCTTCGGCTTTGAGCACATCGGAGCGCAGGATGGGAGCGGGGGTATCGGAGCGCGGGTCACGGCCTGGGCGGACGAGTTGTTCGAGGATGTCTTTCAGTGTGGGTACGCCGCATTCGAGTTCGGCGGCTAATGTTTCGAGGGAGGTTTTTGCGGTGAGGGATTCCAAGGCGGCGATTCTGTCTGGGATGGACGAATCAACTGTCAGCGCGGCGCGAGCGAGAATGGATTCTGCTATCGCGTAGGATTCTGGATGGATCGCTGATTCATCCAACGGGTTCGCCCCATTTCGAATCCGCATGAAGCCTGCTGCCTGTTCAAAAGCCTTCGGGCCAAGCCCAGCGACCTTCTTCAATGCGGTGCGGGATTTGAAGGGGCCGTTCGCGTCGCGATGCGTGACGATGTTGGTGGCGAGTTTGGGGCCGATGCCCGCGACATGCGTGAGCAGCGCGGAGCTGGCGGTGTTGACATCCACGCCGACGCTGTTGACCACGCTTTCGACGACGCCGTCGAGGGCGTGCGTGAGCGCGGTTTGATCGACATCGTGCTGATACATGCCCACGCCAATGGACTTGGGATCGATCTTGACGAGTTCAGCGAGCGGGTCTTGCGCGCGGCGGGCAATGGATACCGCGCCGCGGATGGTGACATCGAGATCGGGGAATTCAGCGCGGGCAAGAGATGACGCGGAATAGACCGATGCGCCCGCTTCATTGACGATTGGGGAAGGATATTTTGTTTGCGGTGCGTTCTTGGTTAATTCGGCGGCGAGCTTTTCCGTTTCGCGTGAGGCGGTGCCGTTGCCGATGGTGATGAGCGTGACGTGATGGCGGTTGATCATATCCTGCAGGGTGTTGATCGAACCCTTCCAATCGTTCTTCGGCTCGTGCGGATAGATCGTGCCTGTGTCGAGCAGTTTGCCAGTGGCGTCCACGACGGCGACTTTGCAGCCTGTGCGGAAGCCAGGGTCGAGGCCGAGGACAACTTGATTCGCAAGCGGAGCTTGTCCGAGCAGGGCGCGCAGGTTGGTGGCGAAGACTTGAATGGCGTGGTTGTCGGCGACCTCGCCTTTTTCACGGCGGACATCGCGTTCGATGGCGGGGAGCAAAAGACGCTCGGCGGAATCTTGAATGGCGAGCGCGAGTTGATCGGCGAAGGGACTGATGATGTCCTGCTCGAATTCAGATTGAACGGCGTTGAGCCAGTCACGTTCGGGGACATCCACACGCACGCGCAGGATGCCTTCCTTTTCGCCGCGAGTGAGCGCGAGGATTTGATGCGGTTGGAGTCTGTCCACGCGCATGGAGAAATCGTAATAGCTTTCGTACACACGCTTTTCATCGGCTGCGTCTGCGATCTTCACAGAATGGACGGTGGAAAACTTGAGCGCCTTCTCACGAGTCGCGGCGCGGACGTTGGCATTTTCGCTGATCATTTCAGCGACGATGTCACGCGCGCCTTGCAAGGCTTCTTCGATATTCGCAACCTGGTCGTTGAGATATTTCTTGGCGAGTTTTTCAGGGGAGCCGCTGGTGGATTGCTTGAGAATTAATTCGGCCAGTGGTTCCAGTCCCTTTTCACGGGCGACCATGGCGCGGGTGCGGCGTTTCTTTTTGTAGGGCGCGTACAGGTCTTCGAGCGCGGTCATGGTGACGGCGGCGTTGATGCTCTCGCGGAGTTCGTCGGTGAGTTTGCCCTGCTCTTCGATGGAGGCAAGGATGGAAACTCGGCGTTCGTCGAGTCCGCGCAGGCGAAGGAGTTCATCGGCGATGATGCGGATCTGTTCGTCGTCGAGCGAGCCTGTCATTTCCTTGCGGTAGCGGGCAATAAACGGGACGGTGTTGCCTTCGTCTATTAAGTTGATAACTGCCGTAACTTGCGACGGCTTGACATTGAGTTGGGATGCGATCTGTTCAGCGTGGGTCATGGAAGAATTTTATCATGGGGAGGGTGGGAGTAAAAAGTGAGAAGTAAAGGGTTGAAAGTCAAAGGTCGAAGGTCGAAAGTCAAAGCAACCACGGAGACACGGAGGCACGGAGAAGACAGAAAAACTCTGTCTCTATGGCGGAAGTTAAAAAAACAGCGCACAGAGATTGCTCTCCATGCGCCAGTCACTTATTACTTTTCACTTCTCAACTTATTACTTATCTACGATGGAAACAATTTATCAAACACCTCAGGGCAATACTTCTGCACCATGTCGGAGGAGATGCCGTTCTCTTTGCAGATCTCGGCGTAGAAATCCACACTCGGGCGGCGGATTCTCTTTTGGGTGTCGAGGTCAAGACCCCACAGGCCGAAGCGATACTTCCAGGCGAAACTCCCATTCAAAGTTGTCCACGAGTGACCAGTGGAAATACCCCTTCACAGGCCAGTTGAAATTACATGCGCGCCAGACTTGATGCAAATGCTGGGCAAGATAGCGCGGACGCATGTGATCATCAGAATCTTCCACGCCGTTTTCGGTGATGATGATGGGCGTGTTTGGATAGGTGCGCTCGATCCATTTGATGGAGTTGAAGATACCTTCGGGGATATTGGCGAGGAAGTTCGTGTCGCTCATGTCCGCGTCTTTGGGATAGCCGCTGTTCGAGAATAATTCGCCAGGCTTGAAGAGATCGAACCACACCGTGTCCACGGAGTAATAGTTCAGTCCAAAATAATCCTGCGTGCCTTTGGCCTCAGGGGATGTTCTGACTGCCGACTGGCGAACGCATGATGCCCGTTGAAATGGCAGAGGGAAAGCCCATGTTGAGTCCCTCGTAGCGGATGTTGCGCATGAGTCTATCGAGCGGTGACCAGCTCAAACGCGGAACCATCGGGCGGTAGTGCAGGGCATAGCCCACACGGGCTTCGGGTTGCAACTCATGAATGGCGCGGTACGCAGCGGCATGTGCGCGCACCATGTTGCCAAGCACACGCATGGATAACCTGATGTCTTTCTTCCCTGGCGGGAATACGCCTTGCACGTATCCACTCAAAGTGTAGACGTTCGGTTCGTTGATCGTACACCATAGCGTGTTGTATTCCTTGAGCGCATCCACCACTTTGCGGGTGAACTTTTCGAAGAGGCCGACGATCTCGGGGTTTTCCCAGCCGCCGCGTTCCGTGACCCAGAGCGGGTCGGTGAAATGATGCAGCGAAACCAAAGCCGTCATGTTGCGTTCCTTCAGTCCGCGCAGCATGGAGCGGTATTTCTCGATGGCTTCCTCATCCCATGTATCGGGCGTCGGCTGAATGCGGCTCCACTCCAACGAGAAGCGATGCGCGTTCTGTCCCGTTTCGGCGGCGCGGTCGAAGTCTTCGCGCCAGCGTCCGCCCCACCAATCGGCAGCGAGGCCAGACTTGTGGACGGTGTGCCCCGCTTCTTCCCACGCGTGCCAGTTGTTGTTGGTGTTGTTGCCTTCCACTTGATGCGAGGCGGTTGCCGTTCCCCACAGAAAGCCTTTTGGAAAATGATAGGTTGCTTGAGGCATGATTACTCCAGACACAAACCCTAAAGGTCTTAAAGACCTTTAGGGTTTTCTTGATAAATACGCGAGATACAAAGCGACAGAGCCAGCGACAGCGGCGTTGAGGGATTCGATCTTGCCTTTCATGGGGAGCTTCAAAACGATGTCGCATTTCTTTCGGACGAGATCATGCAGCCCGTCGCCCTCTGAGCCGACGACGAGTCCCAATGCGCCTTTCAGATGACGAGATCCCGCTTCAACCTCCGCCCCAGCTTGATCCAGTCCGACGATCCAAATATCATTATCTTTGAGCGCGTCAATTGTCTGGGACAGATTCGCCTGCGCGATGAGCATGTGCTCGCTCGCGCCAGAGGATGCGTTGACCACGGCGGGAGTGACCTCCACAGAGCGGGCGGTGGGAATGACCACGCCATGCACGCCAAGCGCCTCGGCAGTGCGGATGAGCGTGCCGAAGTTCTGCGGGTCTTGCAGGGAATCGAGCATCAGCACAAAAGGCAGTTCCCCCTTCGCGCGTTCCAATATTTCGATCACATCCGAGTACGGATATTGATCCACCTCGGCCACGATGCCCTGATTATTCTGATGCACCTTATCCAGCTTGGGACGCGGCACGCGGCTGACCCTGATCTTCTGCTGCTGCGCCATTTTCAAAATATCAGCCAGGCGCCCTTTTTCCTGCACCCCTTCGGCGATCTCGATTGAAAATACCTGTCTGCGTTTTGCGCGCAGGGCTTCGTATACTGCATTGCGGGAATAGATAAGTTCTTTCATGATGGGTTGATTTTACATGAGAAACAAGTCTTCTGTGAATGTATAATTTTTAACATGAAAAGAGAGTTCATCATCACCCAAATCAACGCCAAAGATTCTCCCCTGCTGGATGATCTGTGCAAACTCCGCGATGGATTATCCGCGCATCACAACGACACGACATCATCCAGGCGGTTCAGGGAATTCATGATCAAACATCTCGGCGAAGAAACCATGCTCACCTTTTTGATCTTCGATGACGGCCAACCCATCGGCTACGGACTCGCCTTCGATGTCACTGAACATGCCTACATGCCCGAGTGGACTCGCAAGGGCTACATCACGCAATTCTTTGTAAGCGCGGCATATCGTGGGCAGGGCATCGGCGAAATGGGATTGAACTACATCCATGATTGGTTTCGCGCACGCGGCATCATCGATGTACTGCTCAATGTGGCAATCAAAAATGAAGTCGGCAACCGCTTCTGGCAAAAGAATGGGTACGTCCCTTATGCCACGCGCATGATCCGCCGATTGAAATAATCATTCTTTGTACGTGTTGATATTATCCAGCAAATCCAGCACCAACTCTTTCAAGTCACCGCGATTCGGCAGGGAGCCGATCAAACCATACATCGGCGCCATGCGCGAAGGCAACCCGCTGCCGCCGCCAAGAAGCGACGAAGCCTTGTTCATCAGATTGCTGACCGTCTCCTCAGGCAGGACTCTTGTCAACAGGTTTGCAGCTTTGACTAAAAACTTCGTCGCGGTCTTTCTTAGCCCGGGCCTGCTGACTCTTTCTGCGGCATTCGCCAAATCTGTGAGAAACTCCGCCGCCCGCCTGCGCATGGACGTAATTCACAGTCACATGCAACGACGGGGGAAAAATCTGTCTGTCCAAATGCCAGCCGCGCAGGGCAAGTTCATCGGCGAGTTCGTACACATCCATGGAATCAGATGCGATGGCGAAGACGCTCATCTCAGGGTTGCTCAACACCTTCAAACCGGGAATCGCATTGATGCCATCTTGAAATATCTTCGCTGTGCGCATGACGATATCGGTGATCTCAAGGTAACCATCTTCACCCAAATAATTGAGCAAAGCCCAAGCTGCAGCGACGGGTCCGCCGGGGCGCGAGCCAGCCATGCCAGCCGACGGGTATATGCCGCCCGGCCAGTCGGTGGAGACAAACATTTGATGGCGGCGCAGTTCCGAGGTCCGATAAAGAACGAGGGAGGCGGGTTTGGCGGCGTAGGCGTACTTGTGCAAATCCGCTGAGATGGAAGTCACGCCCGGGACGTTGAAGTCAAAATCAGGCACGGGGTATCCCAACTTGCGGACGAAGGGCAGCATGAAGCCGCCCACACAGGCATCCGTGTGAAAGAGCAGACCGTGTTCCTGCGCCAGCGCGGCGAGTTCACGAATCGGATCGACCACGCCATGCGGATACGACGGAGCCGAGCCGACCAGCATGATGGTGTTCGGCGTGATGGCGCGGCGCGTGGCTTCCACATCGGCGCGGAAATCATCACGCACGGGAATGTGAATCATGCGCACGTTGAAATATTCGCCCGCCTTATCGAGCGCGGGGTGGGCGGTGCTGGGAAGAATGATCTCAGGGTTCGTAATGCCGCGCTTTGCACGCGCATAATCGCGCGCGGTCTTGACCGCCATCAGCAGGGACTCGGTGCCGCCTGAAGTCATCGTGCCCGCCACTTTGTCATCGCCACCCAACAGGTTGGATGCCATCGCGATGATCTCATTCTCAAACTTGCTCAGGCTGGGGAAGGCCGTGGGGTTGAGTCCGTTCTCCGAGAAGAACATGGTGTAGGCTTCTTTGAGCAGGTCATCGATCTCTTCCGAGATGTGATAGACCAAGCCGAAGACTTTCCCGTTTTGCCATTGCGCATCTTTATCCCGCGCACGGCGCATGGATGCGAGAATATCTGCCTTGGTTTTGCCTGATTTGGGAAGTGAGAGTGTGGGCATGGGGAACTCCTTTTGGGATGGGCAAAGTTTAGCATGATTTTTTGGAAGGCAAAAGTAAGAGTCAAAAAAACTTCCAAGACCATAATCTCAGAAGTTTTTAGGAGGGGGTTTGTCGCACTTGGAAACGCGACCTACGGGACTAACATTAAGCAGGTTTGACCAGTTGAAAAGATAGATAGACCCGCTCGCCGTTGACGAAACTGTTGTAGATGGAGGAACCTTCCACGCCAGCGAAGGCTTCCATGATGGGGTGCAGGATCTTTGGGGATAGGCGATGAGCGAGAGTGCGAAAGCGTTCTGTCGTGCGCTGCAAAGCACTGACTACGTGTGCGGTAATGTCCGTTTTGGATGCGATCTGGAAATTAGCGGTGATGTCTTTTTCCCATTGGGAGAGTTCGTCACGCGGGCGGAAGTCGGCATGCAGTAATCGTCCGCCTGGCTTGAGTACGCGTTTGGCCGAGGCAAAGAAAGCCTTCTGGTCTGGGTAGCAGTGGGATGCTTCCACGTTGATGACCGCGTCGAAGGAGTTTTCAGGAAAATCGAGTGCCTGTGCATCGCCGATGCGGAAGTCAATGTTTAGGGAGGCGTGTGTTTTGTGGCAAAAATCAATGGCCTTGGGATTCTGGTCAATGGCGGTGTAGAAGACTGGGTGATGATAGCGGGTGAGGAAGGATGCCCCGCCGCCATGTCCGCAGCTGACTTCGAGGACATTTTTCCCATCCAGGGGCCAAGTCTCAGCGACGTGGTGATAGAGCTGAATGGCGGGACGATTGATTTCATCTTGCGGGTCAAGCGGGAGGGTTTCGCCTTCCGGCGGCCAGTAGCCGTAGTTGAGGAAGGTGACGGCGTCAGTGCCGATTCGTCCGCTGAGGTATTGGTACCAATGTTTCCAGAATGTTTGTCTAAAAGATGGCATGGTCACTCCTACCGTTAAAGAATTTCTATTTATAAAACAGCATGCGCATTCAGCGTCGAGGTTCTTCGCTCACTTGCACCGCGCTGTGGATGCAATGCGGGGGTCGCTCAGAACGACACTGCATAAGATGAGTTAACAAAACAGCGGCACAATATTGTGCCGCTGTGCTTTACCGAGACTTATCCCCATCTCCAGGTCGTGCCGTCTTTGCTGTCTTCGATGGTGACACCGAGTTCTTTAAGTTTATCTCGAAGCTGGTCAGAGAGTGCCCACTGTTTTTGTTTGCGGGCTTCGGTGCGCTCTGCGATCAGGGCGTTGACTTGTGCCTCGACTTCGCTGGAACCTTGTTTCTCTTCGAGTTTGAGTCCGAGGACGGCAGCCAGTTCGCTGAAAGTGGATTGGGCGGATTTGAGCTGGTCACTGGTTGCGCCATTATCGCGAGCCGTGTTGATGGCTTTACTCAGTTCGAACAAGGCGGCGATGGCGCCTGCGGTGTTGAAGTCATTGTCCATGGCTTCGGTGAAGTTGGCTTTGGCTGAGTCCGCGGCGGATGCGAGGGTGGAGAGTGCTTCGGCGCTGAGTCCCTTTGCGGAGGCAGAGGCAGGCCGCAGGGCGGATTTGAGGCGCTCGACATTTTTTTCCGCGGCGTCGAGGGTATCGTCATTGAAGAGCAGCGGCGCGCGATAGGTCCCGTTCAAGACGAGCATGCGCATGACATCGGCGGAACGCTTGGATAAAAAGTCCTTGATGCTGATGATGTTACCGAGCGACTTGGACATTTTTTCGCCGCCGAGTTGCAGCATGCCGTTGTGGACCCAGTAGCGGGAGAATTCCTTGCCGGTGTAGCTTTCGCTTTGGGCGATTTCGTTTTCGTGGTGCGGGAAGATGAGGTCATTGCCGCCGCCGTGGATGTCGATCTGTTCACCGAGTTCGGCGAGGTTCATGGCGGAGCATTCGATGTGCCAGCCGGGGCGGCCTTTGCCCCACGGGCTATCCCATGAGATTTCGCCGGGCTTGGCGGCTTTCCATAAAGCAAAATCCATAGGGTGATCCTTGGCTTCACCGACTTCGATGCGCGCGCCTGCCTGCATGTCATCAAGCTTGCGACCCGAGAGGCGGCCATAGTCATCATCGCTGGTAACGCGGAAGTACACATCGCCGTTGGAGGCGGCATAAGCATGCTCTTTTTGGATCAGCCCTTCGATGAACTGGATAATGAGCGGCATGGTCTTGCTGACCTGCGGATTGGATGTGGCAGGCAGCACGTTCAGACTCTTGAGGTCGGCGGCGTAATCTTCGATGTAGCGCTGTGACAGTTTGAGCGGGTCTTCGTTAAGCTGTTTGGCGCGGTTGATGATCTTGTCGTCCACGTCGGTGTAGTTCATGACGTGCTTGACGGTGTAGCCGCGATACTCAAGGTAGCGGCGGATAATATCGAAGACCAGCGCCGACATGGCATGGCCAACATGCGCGTCGTTATAAACCGTCACACCGCACACGTACATTTTGACGAGGTTCGGTTCGAGGGTTTGGAATTCTTCGGTTTTGCGGGTGAGGGTATTGTAGATTTTCAGCATGGGTCTATTTTAACCACAGATGAACACAGATGAAAGGGATTTATAAGGGCAAAATAAAACAGGACGCCTCTCGACGTCCTGCTCACTGACCATTGTTCACTACCTTATTTACTGCCCTTCCCCTTTTTCCCGCCATTCTCTTCCTCCACACGGCCAAAGATCATGCGGCCTGCGGCGGTTTGCAGGACCTTGGTGATGTTCACTTCCATGTATTCACCGATGTAGTCCTTGCCGTTTTCCACCACGACCATCGTGCCGTCGTCCATATAGCCCACACCCTGACCGTATTCCTTGCCTTCCTGCATGATGTTGATGCGCAGGGATTCGCCGGGCAACACCACAGATTTGACGGCATTCGCCAGTTCGTTGATGTTGAGGACCGTCACGCCCTGTAATTCGGCGATGCGGTTGAGGTTGTAATCATTTGTCAGCACCGGACTCTTGAGTTGTTTGCCGAGCACGATGAGTTTATCGTCCACTTCGCGCACGCCTTCCACATTGATATCTGAAATGCGGACCAGCACGTTGGGGAGTTTCTGCAATTCGGAGAGCACTTCCATGCCGCGGCGTCCGCGCTGACGGCGCATGCCATCCGGGGAGTCAGCGATATATTGAAGCTCGTTCAACACAAAGCGCGGAATGAGAAGCGTCCCGGGCAGAAATCCCGTTTTGGCGATATCGGCCACACGACCGTCGATGATGACACTGGTATCGAGCAGGATGTTGCGGTTGAGGTTCGTCCAAGAGGAAGAACCGCCGCCCTCGCCACGTCCACTTAATGCGCTGAGCAATCCCATAATGTCACCCTGACGCATGGTGAACAGGGAAATGCCGAGATAGGAAAAGACCAGCACCCCTAAAAAGGGCAGGATCTGACCAAACGGCTCAGGCAGCAGTGAAAGCGGAAAGCCCAACAAAGCCGCGATCAACAGGCCCACGACCAGCCCGGTGAGGGCCGCGAACAAACTTTCCGCCGCAAGCCTGCCCAACAGTGAGCGCAGATAACGGGCCGGGCGTGTGGTGAAATACGGTGTGAGGATGATGCCCGCCAGTGCGCCGACCAGCACGGAAAACGTAGTCGTAACGATCGGGTCAGTTTCCGGATTGGCCTTTGTAAAATTGACTCCCCAGAAGCCGCCCCCAATTGCGAGCACGAACATTGCAAAAATACGAAGAAAAAATTCAAAACTCATAATAACTCCTTTATAATGAATGCAAGATAATAAGAGATAATAGCACGGGTGACACCCATCGTCAATCGCCCCCAAGAAGATTCATATATTATTGTTATAATCTGGAAAATACCATGGCAACTGACCGTTTTGGACGAAACATTCACTACCTGCGCATCAGCCTGACGGACCACTGCAATTTACGTTGTGTATATTGCATGCCGGAGGATATGACCTTCCGCCCCAACGCAGACCTGATGCAGGATGACGAAATTCTGACCTTCGCGCGCCTGTTTGCCAGCCTCGGCTTCGACAAGATCCGATTGACTGGCGGCGAGCCGACTGTGCGCGCCAATATCGTGGACATCGTCCGCGGGATTTCCTCCACCGAGGGCATCCGCTCCGTTTCCATGACCACGAACGGGCTCCTGCTTAAAAAACTGGCCCAACCCTTGGCAGATGCCGGCCTGCAGCGCGTCAACATCAGCATCGATACCCTCAACCCCGATAAATTCAAACGACTCACCCGCTGGGGCAAAGTGGAGGAAGTCTGGGAAGGCATCCTCGCCGCGGAACGCGCGGGGCTCACCCCGGTCAAACTCAACGCGGTGGTGGTCAAGGGCTACAACGAAGAAGATGTTGTTGACCTGGCAGCCCTCACCATTGACCATCCCTGGCAGATGCGCTTTATTGAAATGATGCCCTTCGGCGGCGCAACCGACCTGCAGGTCAATCAGGTCATCACCATGAAACAGATTCAAGACAGCATCGAATCTGAATTCGGAAAACTGGAAACCGCAAACGACGGAAAACTCGACGGCGAAGCACAGGTTTTCCATATTCACGGCGCAAAAGGAAATGTCGGATTCATTTCATCGGTCACGCATCCGTTCTGCTCCGCCTGCACGCGCGCACGTCTTACCGCCGATGGAAAATTACGCCTGTGCCTGTTGCGCGAAAAAGAAGTGGACCTGCTCACGCCCATGCGCGCTGGAGCAGACCTTGAAGAATTACGCAGACTCCTCCTCGACGGGGTCTGGGAAAAACCCTGGGGTCACGGCCTGGCAGATGGAGTCATTCCATTGAATCGGGTCATGAGTGAAATTGGAGGATAGCATTAACAACATCAAAGCAGTCCTGTTCGATCTTGACGGAACGCTTCGTCATCACCTCCCCTCTGGTGGGGAGGTTTTTGTGGAATATGTCCGCAGCATGGGCTTTCAAGTCTCGGAAGAAGATCGCATCCGTGCCGAACATTGGGAGCATTTCTATTTCGCCTCCTCGCTGGAGATCCGCAAGGACAGTGAAACCTACAAGGATGATCGCAGCGGCTTCTGGGTCAATTTCGGCAGGCGGCGTCTGGTGGCGCTGGGGCTCAAACCGCCGATGCCCTCGAACTCGCTCCGAAAGTATCCGCGCATATGGACGAAGCCTACAAACCCCAGGTGCATGTTCCGCCCGATGCGCACACTCTGCTGTCTTCCCTGAAGAATGAAGGCTACGTTCTCGGCGTGGTATCCAACCGCGAAACACCCTACCATGATGAACTGAAGGAATTGAAACTCGATTCCTACTTCAAGTTCCTGCTTGCGGGCGGCGAAGTGAATTCCTACAAACCCGACAAGATCATCTTCGAACGCGCATTGGAATTGGCCGGGACCTCCGCGCCTGAAACGATGTACATTGGTGACAACTACTTTGCCGATGTGATGGGAGCGCATCGCTCCGGGCTGATACCTGTTCTCTACGACCCGACCAGTCTCTTCCCCGATACAGGCGGCTTCGCGTTCATCAGGTCATTTACTGAACTGCCCGAATTGTTGAAATAATCAAACACATAGATTGCAGACTTCAATCTGCATCCTCCGCCAATACCGCGAAACCTCAAACGGTTCGCGGTATTGGCGTTAAAATGAATAAGTAAATATTATTCGCCCTGAACTGGTGGTTGCATTTATCCAGGCAGGGCGGTGGTGAAACACACAACAAAGGAGTCAAACATGGCCTGGGAACGAAAACTCATTCGAACCGTACGCATTCGTAATTCACAAAAGACGGGGGTGCTCGCCCGGTTGTTGACTGCCATCGCCGAGGCAGGCGGAAACACGGGCAGTCTTGTGCTATTAACCGAAACATCACAAAACGTCGTGCGCGACATCACCATCAGCGCAGAAAATGAAGCGCACCTTGAGACCATCCTGGAGGCCATGCGCAAGAATGAAGGCACTCGAATCATCGAAGTGCGCGACGAAGTGCTGGAGCTTCATCAAAAAGGCAAGATCGCCATCCGCTCGCGCTACCCCATCGAATCGCTGACCACTCTGCGGCGCGTGTACACCCCCGGCGTTGCCGAAGTCTGCCTCAAGATCGCCAAAGACCCGTCGCAGGCGCGCTTGTACACCAGCATCAGCCACATGGTCGCCATCGTCACAGACGGAACCGCCGTGCTTGGGCTCGGCGATATCGGTCCGCTGGCAGGGATGCCCGTCATGGAAGGCAAAGCCATGCTGATGGAAACGCTCGTCGGCCTTTCAGGGATTCCCATTTTGCTCAACACCAAAGACACCGAAGAGATCATCGCCGCAGTGGCCGCCATCTCCCCGACCTTCGCCGCCATTCAACTTGAAGATATTTCCGCGCCGCGCTGTTTCGAGATCGAAGAAAGATTACAAGCCATGCTCGATATCCCCGTTCTGCATGATGACCAGCACGGCACGGCCGTCGTTTGTACGGCGGCGTTACTGGTGGCTACCCGCGAAACAGGCACGGACTTGAACAAGGCTGTCATCGGGCAGATCGGCCTTGGAGCCGCTGGTCATGCCATCGGTGTGATGATGATGCGCCTGACGGGCAACCCAGTCTATGGCGCAGATTTGAGTCCCGAAGCGTTGGATCGCTTTGAAAAGGCAGGCGGTAAAAAATCCAACTTAAAAGAAGTCATGGAAAAATGTGACATCGTGATCGCCACCACGGGCGCGCCGAATCTCATCAAGCCTGAAATGGTACGTATGGGACAGATCATCCTCGCCCTCTCGAACCCCAATCCCGAGATCGATCCCGACGTTGCCATGGAACACGGCGCGGCCTTTGCTGCAGACGGAAAATCAGTGAACAACGTGCTCGGATTCCCCGGCATCTTCCGCGGCGCAGTGGATGCAAATGCCCCGCGCATCACGCATGAAATGCTGCTTGCCGCCGCGCACGTCATCGCTGAAATGACCCCGCCCGGCGAACTCGTCCCCAGCCCCTGGATAAAAAGGTACACCGCGCCGTGGCCCGCGCCGTGGCAGAGATGGCGATTAAACAAGGCATCGCCCGCGCCGATTATGTGCCGTACGTGGAAGAGTGAAAATCAAAGATAAAGGATAAAAGACGGCCTGCCTTTTTGAGCAAGCCGTCTTTTGTTTTCCATTTTCTACATTTTACTTTTCACTTCTTACTTTCTATTTTTCACACCCACTTACTTCTTCCCATTCTTCAACGCCTCTTTCAAAGTCAGCGCCAGACGTGAAATTCCCTCACGGATGTTCTCCGGGTTGGAGAACGAAAAATTGAGACGCATGGTATTTGCCCCTCCGCCGTTGGGGTGGAAGGCGGCTCCAGGCACAAAGGCCACCTTGCGTTCAATGGCAACCTTCAACACTTCAGCCGCATCCACATTCTCAGGCAACATGCCCCACAGGAACATACCGCCTTGCGGCTTCGTCCAGCGCACATCAGGCGGAAACAATTCATCCATCAGTTCGAGCATCACATCGCGCCGTTCCTTATACGTGGCGCGGATCACTTTCACATGCTCATCCAAAAAGCCGCCCTTCGCCACCTCATAAGCCACGTTCTGATTAAACGATGAAGTATGTAAATCGGCGGCCTGCTTGGTCATCACCAATTTGCGAATGACCTGCGGCGGCGCAATGACCCACGCAAGGCGCAGACCCGGAGCAAGCAGTTTTGAGAATGTGCTCAGGTAAATAACGTTACCGGTATATTCGCCATTATCCTCGTTACGATAGCGGCTGTCGAGAGTCGCCACCGATGGGATGTGTTCCCCGTCGTAACGCAATTGCCCGTAGGGATCGTCTTCCACGATCGGCACACCGTATTGATCGGCCAACAGCACCAGCCGCTTGCGGCGCTCAAGGCTCATCGTGGAACCCGATGGATTTTGGAAATTCGGAAGCACATAAATGAACTTCGGACCAATACGCAGCGCCTCTTCCAGTTTATCCACGATCATGCCGTCTTCATCCGAAGGCACGGAAATATATTGCGCGCCGTAGGCATTCCACGCCTGCAATGCGCCCAGATAGGTGGGCGACTCCACCACCACATAATCGCCGCGATTAATGAACAGCCTGCCGATAAAATCCAGCGCCTGCTGTGAGCCGGATGTGATCATGATATTTTCAGCGGTGACCCTCACGCTAAAACGTGCATTGTGCCGCGCGATCATTTCGCGCAAAGGCAGGTACCCTTCTGTGGTGCTGTACTGCAAAGCCTGCGCGCCGTGGTCTGTCAACACCTGGTTGCAGGCTTCCTGAAACTCCTTCAACGGAAAAACCTCAGGCGCGGGCAATCCGCCTGCAAATGAAATAATATCGGGCTGTTCGGTGAACTTCAACAGTTCGCGGATGACCGAGCTTCCCATTTTTTGTGTACGGTGGGCGTAGCGATACTCCCAGGGTGTCTGCATTTTTTCTCCTTAATGAACGGAATAAAAAAGCCTGACAGGTACGTGTGTACCCGTCAGGCTGACTGACTTAAGGCATTAATATGCCCAAAAGGTCAAAGGCCGCTATTCTTTCCATGGTACCTTTATCTTAACCATTTTCAGGCGGGACTGCAACCTCATTTTGTATGAAACGCATTATGACAAATTTCCTGCAATGATCCGCTCGACAGAAGTCCGCGTGTACGAATCCAATGGCAGATGAAGAGCCGCTTCGGGACTCACCCAAACATGCTCCTCCGCCTCATCATTCAGTTGCACCGACAGGGAATCCGTCTTGCAGGCATAATCGAAGAAGATGAAATGCCGCCGTTTCCAAAATGACGGGTCGTAAATGAACTGCTGAAAATTGATGAACTTCAGATCATAGATATCCAGCCCCGTCTCCTCTTTCGCCTCGCGGATGGCCGCCTCCTCCAGCCGCTCGCCCAATTCCACATGCCCGCCGGGGACAACATACTTCTCCGGCCATTTATGGCTTTTCAACAACAACATCTCACCCGCCTGGTTGAAAATAAAAACGCCCACTGTCGGTTCTGGAAAAATCTGGTCTGCCATACCGCCTCCGTTCATCCGTGAATCCGTGACAAAGTCCGTTTACCCAAACACGGCGATCACCATCACCCCTGCAAACACGATCGCAGAGCCCACCACGCGGATACCGCCCATTTCTTCCTTCAAGAATCTCCAGCCAAGGAAGGCTCCAATGACCGCGCTCACTTCACGAATCGCACCCGAGTAACTCAGCGGCGCGAAGGTGTACGCAAACAAAGCCAGCATGTAAGCCACCAGCCCAAGCACGCCGCCGATCAACAAATATCCGCGATTTTTCTTCCACACACTGACGAACGAACGCCACCCATAACGATGGGTGAGATACGGCGTCGTCACGAACGGAACCATCACGAACATGGATAATCCATACGGCAGGGCGGGACCGTGCTTCACGGCATTGCCATCAATGTAGGTATAGACCGAGATGATCAAAGCCACCGAAAGCGCGGTCAGAATTCCGCGCAGGTGTGGTTTCTCTTCGTGATTCTGCATCAGTGTCGTCGCGCCGATCAGAATCATTCCGCCTGTGATCATCGCCAGGCCAATGTACCCGCCTGTGGTCAATTGCTCATGCAGGAAAAGCGCAGTCCACAATACGAGCAGGGCGGGAGCCGCTCCGCGCGCAATGGGATACACCAGCGAAAAATCGTGGTCACTGTAGGCGATGCACAACAGAATAAAATAGATCGCTTCGAGGATCATGCTTAAAACAGCAAAGAACCACATCGAACGCGGCGGCAGTCCGGTGAAGAAGATCAACACCGTGGAGAACACGCCGCTCAAGATGACCTGCCACCCCATGGCAATATATTTTTCCTCTGCGCTTTTTAACAAAAAATTCCATGTGGCATGCATCGCCGCGGAAAAAAACAGCAAAACAAGGGCAAGGATCGGCATGAATTACCTCAGGAACTCGATCAGGTTTTTGTTCACTTCATCGGCCTCATCATGCTGAACCCAATGCGTGGATTTTTCAAACAGCACGGCCTTCCCGTCATCGCACAGTGCAATCGACGGCTCCACCATTTCATGGCTGAGCGCCACATCCCGCTTTCCCCACAACATCAAAGTTGGGACGGTCACCCTGCGCGCCGAAGACTTTTTACCGAATGTATAACGCAAGCCGCGCCGCACCGCCGCGCGATACCAGTTCAACATTCCTGTCATCGCACCGGGCTGTGACCAGGCTTTTTTATATTCGGTCAAGTCCTGTGAAGTGAACGTGCTTTTGCGCCCCGAACCCACCAGCATCCGCGCCATGTTGTGGAAGTTGTTTCTGCTCAAAAACCACTCCACATAGGCGGGAATTTGGAAAAAGAAAACATACCAGGATTTCTTCCGCTGCGCAGGATTTCTAAGCACAAAATCTGTCATCACATCGGGATGCGGCACATTCAAAATGGCAAGCTTCTTCAAACGGTGCGGATGATTAAGCGCCACCGTCCAAGCGACGACCGCGCCCCAATCATGTCCGACAAGGAAGGCTTTCTCAATGCCAAAGTGATCGAACAAGCCGATGATATCCTCCGCGAGGACATCCACATCGTAAGATGAAATTCCCTTCGGTTTATCAGATAAGTTGTAGCCGCGCTGGTCTGGCACAATGACCCGAAACCCCGCCGCCACCAAAGCGGGGACTTGTTTTCTCCAACCATAGCTGAATTCGGGAAATCCATGCAATAAAATGACCGGCGTCCCTGTTTGCGGGCCGTCGGTCATTACATGCAGGTTGATGTTATTTGTTTTTACAAATTGACTGTGCATCGCGCTAGTATAACGGAATTCTGGCTCCCGTCACTTTATTCGCTTCCTCTGAAAAAAGGTACTGCATTGCAGAGACAATTTCAGCAGGTGTGGTGCCCTTGCCTTCATTTTTCACATCGATTGATTTAACGTGAATGACATTCGCGGTCAATCCGCTTTCCTTGAATTCCTGCGCCAGTGTCAGCACCAGGCTTTCCTGTGCGGATTTTGCGGCGGTGTACAAGGCTGTCTTTGCGGCAGGCATGATCGTCTCAGGTTTGGACACGATGATGACCCGTCCCCACTTACTCTCAGCGATGAACGGGGTGAATGATTTCAACAGATGAAATGTCGTCCACACGTGCTGGTTGAGCATGGATTCAAGATCGGCTGCGTCAGACTCGGGGATGGTCTTGCCGCCCGTCCACCCGCCGACGAGATGGATCAAGGCGTGGACACTGCCAAATTTGGAATGAACAGCTTCGGCTGAGTCCTGAACCGCCTGCCCGTTAAGTAGGTCAATGCTTTGGGCGTGGAGTCTCTCACTGGGCAGGTTCAAGTCACGGATGAGGGAATCCAATTTAATTGAATCTCGATCAAGTAGCACAAGGTTGTGCCCACCTGCCGCGAAAGTTTTTGCAACAAGCTGCCCCAGCACACCCGTTGCGCCAGTTACGATAATGGTTTTTTTATTCATCCTTACTCATACAATGCTTTGATCTGATCTTCGGTCATGCCTGCCACGATGGGCGGGTCGCTTTGTTCAACGAGATGCGGCTTGCCGCGAAAATCAATCATGTGACCGGACTTGGCCGCCTTGGTTTCGAGATAGAAACGGTTGTGCTCATTGCTCGGCAAAATATGCGGCACGCGCGCGTTGACCTTGACGCCATGCTGTTCGAGCTGTGCGATCTTCTTCGGGTTGTTGGTCATCAAACGAATCGATTGGATCTTGAGCGAGTGAAGCATGTGAGCGGCCACGGCATAATCGCGTTCGTCATCACGGAAGCCAAGCGCGAGATTCGCCTCCACGGTGTCGAGTCCCTGATCCTGCAAACTGTAGGCGCGGATCTTGTTGGTGAGGCCGATGCCACGCCCTTCCTGACGCAGGTACAGTACAACACCCATATCCATTTCGCCGATCTTTTGCAGCGCAGCTTCGAGCTGGTCGCGGCAATCGCAGCGCAGCGAACCGATCACATCGCCCGTCAAACATTCAGAATGCAAACGCACCGGCACATCTTCCGCGCCAAGCACTTCACCCTTGATAATGGCAACATGTTCCTTGCCATCGCGGTTGTTTGAAAATGCGACAATATGGAAATCGCCAAAGCGTGAAGGCAGTTCGGCGATCGCTTCAATGTGTACGCAGATCTTATCCGAGCCATATCCCTCGCATTCATGGCAGCAATCTTCATCCATCAAAACCTGGATTTGTTCGTGTGTAAATGTAGTCATGTTTTCTCCAAACGATCGCCCTTCGATTTCTCTCAGGACGAAAAAAATTTATATCTTAGAAGGACTCCGCCATCCTCCCACTTTTCAACATCCATTAATTTCATCTCGACCGCCGCATCGCGCAGCAGGCCGGTCCCATCCGCAGGTGTGGGGGCATTCGCGCCGCCAAAGATCATCGGCGCAACAAAGAGCATCAACTCATCCACAAGGCCAAGGCGCATTAACTCGAAATTCATCGTCCCGCCGCCTTCCACCATCAAATGATCCACACCGATCTTTTTCAGCGTCTGCATCATCGAATTCAAGTCAACGCGCGGCGCATCGTGCACAAAGACTTCCACGCCGCTGGCGGTCAGCTCCGCAAGTTTGTCTTTAGATGTCTGATTTGTTGTAAATATTACGACTCGCGCCGGGCCCGCTTTAATGAAATCTGACTCAAGCGGGATGTCGGCATTCGCTACGCTCGTGACAACACCGACCTTAACAGGGTTGGGACTCAACCCACGTCGGACTCTGTCCTCACGCAACGCTTCGCTCTTAACTGTGAGCTTGGGTGTTTCATCAAGAAGCGTTCTCCCCCCGACGAGGATTCCATCCGCCGCGGCGCGCAATTCATCCACGCGCGATTTATCGCGTTTGGATGAGATGGCAGAACCTTTTCTTTCGAAGGTATCGATCTTCCCATCTGCCGTCATGGCGACGTTGATAAAAGTATAAGGCCGATTCATGATTCGTATGATAATGGACTTTTGACCGTGGACTGTGGTCTATCGTCCATTGTCGCTTCTTATCCAATTCTCACTGAACGCATGGATACCGATCCGCCCCAGACCTTCTCGGCGAAGAATGAAATTTTGTCGTCTTCATCCTTCAATGCCAGTGAATACAACAGCGGCACATAATGCTCGCCCGAATTGATTGCCAATTGCGCGGCCTGTCCCTGCTTTTGGAAATTGATGATCGGGTCGTGGTCATTAGTAAGGATCCAGTTCTTCACCTGTGTATCAAACTCAGTGGCCCAGTCATACGCAAAATCGCGGAATTGCACCAATGACAGGTTATGCACGATATTTCCAGAACTGATGATCAGCACGCCTTCTTCGCGCAATTCCTTCAACTGCCTCGCCACCTCATAATGGTCACCGACAGCCAGATTCGCATTCAAGCTCATCTGGATCACGGGCACATTCGCTTCCGGGAACATATTGCTCAACACAGACCATGTGCCATGGTCGAGTCCCCACTCCTGATCCGAATGGACTTCGGTCTTTTTGATGATGCGCCGCACCTGCTCCGCCAGATCGGGTGAGCCCGGCGCAGGATATTTCACTTCGTACAATTCCTTCGGAAAGCCGTACATGTCGTAGATCATGCGCGGCTGCTCCATGGCAGTGACGAGCGTGCCGCGCGTCACCCAGTGCGCCGAAATACAGAGGATCGCGCGCGGTCTCGGCAGGGTCTTACCTGCATCCCGCCAGGCGCGGGAGAATTCATTATCTTCGATTGCATTCATCGGGCTTCCATGCCCAACGAACAGGACTGGCATCTTTTCGGTCATGTGACCTCCTTATTGGTTTGCTTTTCTGCGAACGTCATTCAAAATATCGGCCACCGTGTAATTGCCCAGCGCCTTTTCCATTTCAGATTGGGCATCTTCGAACACGGAACGCAGCACCCCGCTGATGTTCCCGCCGATGGGGCAGTGCTTGTTCGGATGGCTGTGAACGGCCAGCACGTTCACTTCATCGAGGCTGCGATAGACCTCGCACAAGCCGATCTCTTTCGGCTCACGCAAGAGTCTCCAGCCGCCCTTTGCACCCGACTTGGATTCCACCAATCCGTGCTCGCGCAGGCTCGCCATCGTGCGACGAATGACGACGGGGTTGGTATCCACACTGCTGGCGATCATCTCCGAAGTGAGCGGATCACTGCTCGAAGCAAGCAAAGTCAGGGCATGAACGGAAATGGCAAAACGTTGGTTGGCATTCATAATTGTAACCATTATAGTTACGAATACAAAAGAGTCAATGGTGAAGGGGGGAATTCTTATGAAAGATTAATCACCGATTTCAAGCAACCCTGAAGAAACAACCGCAGAGAGCAAAAAGCGCACAGAGATTCAGCAGTTTCTCTGTGCGCTCCATGGTAAAACCTTACAAGGTAATTTAATGAGATTGGGAAAAATACGCCGCGATCAGATCACTGATATCTGCGCTGGTATTGGCGCGGATCGTGGCAAAAAGGTCATTCGAGGTCGCATGTCCGCGGGCATGGATTGCGGCGTAAGCCTTCAAAAAGCGGAAGAAATCATCATCACCCATACGGATGCGCAGATCCTCAAAGAAGTGCGCGCCATTCAAATACACCGCATTGACATATGAACGCTGGTCGCCGAAATTATAGATATTTGCATCAACATAACCGCTCGCGCCAAAATAATCCACGCGGAACTGCCACCACCAATCACCGTAGCGCGGATAGTTATATTCATAAAAAATACGCTCGCTGTAAACCGACATGGCCTCGTCCACCCATGGCTCCAACGCCTGGTCACTGCCCACCAGGCCAAACCACCATTGATGCGCGATCTCATGCACGCCGATGGTCGTCAGATTGTTCTTCGCGCCGCCGCCATACTGGCCGTAAAAATCCGTTGAAAGAAAAACCAACCCGTCATATTCCTGTCCGTCATGAATGTCCGTCTGCACGATCGCAAGGCTTTGATACGGGTACGGGGCAAATTTCGCTTCGAAGAGACTGACCGCCTGCACCGCTCCGTAAAGGATTCCATCTGCCGCCGCGCCATAACCATCGAAATAATACGAGCGGATCACCACCAACCCGACAGCTGATTCGGTCACGAGAAATTCATCGCTCGCCGAAAGTGAGAACGTGCGCGCACCGTAGAGACGATAGCGGGTCCATTCGCCGTTTGGTTCCGAAGGCGCACCGGTCGCGATGATCACATCCGCATCTGTTTTGATATTCACCTCGATATCCGATGTATCGTAAACGAGATGCTCTCCAAAGGGCATGGGGTCATGCAATATCCAGCCGCCGTTATACGGCACGACGAACGGATACCAATCCACGAGATTGATCTGGTTGAAATCATAGCCGAACAAGCCCGCCCCCTTCGCAGGGATGTTAAGTCTGAAACTGAGAGTCAGCGTAGTGGCAGATCCTGCCGGTAGAAGCTGAGGCAGGTTCACGGTCAGGGCTTGACCGTTGAGTGTGTACGAAGTCAACACAACAGAATCCTGCGAAATCGAGTTCAGCACAAATGCGTTTCCATAAAAATTCGGCTGAACCGATAAGACAATATCCGAAAGCGATGTGCCTGTGCTGTTGTAATAACGGATCGTCTCCTCAACATCCAATGTGCGCGCCGCGAAATCCATCGTTGCGTACAGGATGTAATTGGTGCGCGAAGGCTCGGAGGGCGGGGGAGAAGTGAACGTAACCGCCGGGGGAGGATTTGTGGGCGGCACCTGCGTTTGTGTGGGGATCTGGGTAAACGTTGCCGATGGCGCAATCGTAGGCGAAAGAGTCGAAGTTACCGTGGGGATAAAAATCGGAACGTTCGTGTCAGTCTGCGCCGCTGGTTGAAATGGCGTCGGCGTGGGAGATGCGTTCGGTGCACGCGTCACCAAAATGAACGGCGCAAATACCTGTGGGGTGGGCACAGGCGTGGGCGTCGCGCAGGACGCAAGAAAAGAAAACAGCAATACGGTACACGCAATGCGTATGAGACGGGAGGGAGTGGGTTTCATCAATAGATATTTTGGAAATATTGGCGCACGATATCCGAAGTATCTGTGCGGGTGTGTTCACCGAGGATACGGAAGAAATCGTTGGTGGTCATGATCTTATTGCGTCCCTGTGCGAGATAATCCTGAATGAATTCAAAAAAGGCATCATCCCCGATGCGGGCGCGAAGTTCACTGAGGAAATGTGCGCCTTGAAAATAGGCCGCGTTTGTGTAGGGACGGAATCCCTGCCCATCATAGATCGGAATATCCACAAAGCCCTGCGGGTTGTAAAAATCAATGCGATAGGCCCACCACCAGCTGACAAGGTCGGGGTGAAGGGTTTCGTAATAAACGAGTTCTGAATAGGTGGCAAGCGATTCATCGAGCCAGGGCTGCTGAGCCTGGTCGTTGGCTACCTGATCGAACCACCACTGATGCGAGGTCTCATGCACAGCGACAAAGATCAAATAATTGGCGGGCGTTTCATCATACAGGCTGTAGAAATCGCGGGAAAGATAAAAGAAAGCAGAATATTCCATGCCGTCGTTGAAATCACCCATCACCATCGAAAGCGTCTTGTGCGGATACGGCCCATATTTCTGGCTGTAGATCTGCAGGGCCTCGGCACTGGCTTGCAGGGCGGCGCGCCCGGCGATCTTGCTCAGCGGAAAGTAATAACTTGCCACGATGATATCCCCAACCTGCAAACTTGAAACCTGAAATTCGGGGCTGGCAGCAAGGGCAAACGTCCGTGCGGCGGTGATGGTGTAACGGGTAGAGTCTGCTCGTTGTTCGGGCACCCCGCTGGCGGCTACGATGGGCGCGTTGGCTGGGTCCGCAAATTTGACATTCACTTCAAAATCCGCAGAATCATAAACGAGATGTTCACCGTAATACCAAGGGTCATGCAATACCCAATCCCCGTTGACATAAGGCACGACAAATGGATACCAGTTCGTCAGGTTCAATTGGCGTCGTGTGTATCCATAAATCCGCGGACGGGAAACGCTGGGATCCTCCTGCTCGGCAAAGGGCAGGTTCAATGTGTATTGAATGTTGATGATCATCACTTCTTCGGGTTTGAAAAAAGAAGGGAGTGAAATATCGAGCCGTTGTCCGCTGATGTTGTAGGTGGTGATCGGCGTGCTATTAATGGAAAGTCCGCTCAGGTTGAAACTGCCCTCCCATAAATTGGGCACAATGGCGATGACCAGTGCATTAAGCTGATTACCGGTATGGTTGGGATAATAGATGGTCTCATCCACAGTGACAATGTGCGCATCATAGTCGATGCTGGTATTTAGAATGTATCTTGCGCGTTCCGGGGCCGGGAGAGCCGTGGCCGTGGGGAGCGGGGTGTTCGATGCGGTTGGCTCGGGCGTGATCGTTGCCACAGGAGTAAATGTTGCAGCCAAGGTTGCTGTGGGCGCTGGAGAAGGCGGGGTACAGGATGTGAAAATAAAAACGAACAGAAAAAGAATGGATATGGATGATGGAATGTTTTTTCGCATGGGCAGTATTCTACCGCTTTTGAGCAGCACGTTGGAATAAAAACTCCCGCCGGGGATGCGGCGGGAGCGAGTCTACCAATAAAGTGATGAATTAGCCTTCGATCGCCTTTTTATATGAAGCAAGGGTCGTTTCGATACCGGTAATGAGCTGCTTCTTCATCATATCTTCCATGCCGGGCATGCTGGGCATTCCGGGCGGGAGGAGCACGGCATCCATCTGCGCGATCATTTTTGTGCCAGAACCATCCGCTTCGAGGATGGTGGTATTGACCATGTCTGATGCGGGGGGCGGCGCGTAGGTCTTTGTGGAGAGTAGTTTGTTCTTCTCGAAAGCGATGATCTCATTCGTCGTGGTATTGGACTTACCGAAGCTGGTGGTGGTGACCTTGTATTTAGTTCCAAGTTTGAGCGGGCCATCCACTTCAATGCCAGTGACATATTCGCTCATTTTCTTCATATTCTCGAGATTGGTGAGGTAATCAAAAACCTCTTCAACTGTTTTGTTGATCTTGATGGAAGCCTCAATAATGGTCATTGGAAATTCTCCTATAGATTGGTCTGGTGGATAACAATAAAATTATTTTATACGGACTTTATTCGTTTCCACAAGAACCCAAGTAGGAATATGGCGGTAGCCGTTAGTACTATGGCTGAACCCGACACAATATTGAAGTAATAGCTCAGATACAAGCCGATGACCGATGACAAAGCGCCGATCGCTGCGGAGACGAACATCATCGGCAACAACCGACGGGTGAGCAGATACGCCGTTGCTGCGGGCGTGACCAGCATCGCGGCAGCCAGGCTGACGCCCACTGTTTGGAGCGAGACCACCACGGTCAGCGCAAGCAGGACGAGCATGAGGTTGCGAAGCAATTCCGCGGGCAGGCGTAAAGTGGCAGCAAGAACGGGGTCAAACGAAATGACGAGAAAGGGCTTGAACAGCAATGCCACTGTAAGCAAAATAGCAAAACTCAATCCACCGATCAGCCATAAATCTGAAACACTGACTCCGAGTACATTGCCAAACAAAATATGAGACAGGTCCACTGCATAGGTCTGCATGGTGCTGATCAGCGCAACACCCAGCGAGAGCGCCGCCGCAAACAGAATGCCAATGGCGGTATCTTCTTTGACTGCGCCATCTTTGGTAAACAGTCCAATGATTAGGGCTACGGTAATAGCAGCAATTCCCGCGCCGATGAGCAGATCGCCTTTGAGGATGTAGGCAATTGCCACACCCGGCAGGATCGCATGTGCCATCGCGTCACCCAGAAAAGCCATGCCGCGCAAAACAACATACGTCCCCATCACCGCGCACAACACACCGACAATAACTGAGGCAAGCAGTCCGCGCTGCATGAATTCGTAGGCAAGAGGTTCAAAGAGAAAGTTCATTGAGCCTCGGCATGATGGTGATGTTCTTCATCGGGAGGACAGCACTCATCCACCAACATCATTCCATTTTCCATCACCAACAGTGAATTACCAAACGCCTGTGTGAGATTTTCCTTCACAAACACTTCCTGCGGTGTTCCAAATGCAATCAGGCGATGATTCAGCAAAAGCACAAGATCGAAACGTGAAGCGGCTAAATTTAGATCGTGCGTGGAAATGATCGCTGTCACCTGTTTGCGGTGTAAATGATCAAGCAGGTTGAGCGTCACCTCTTGTGTGGTCACATCCACCCCGGTGAACGGTTCATCCATCAACAGGATATGCGGCTCCTGCGCAATGGCACGCGCCAGAAATGCGCGCTGCTGCTGCCCGCCCGAAAGCTGACCAATGGAATGCTCCGCAAGGTCCGCGATTCCCATTTGCTCCAGGCTTTTACGCACCAGGCTGCGATCATGTGCAGACGCACGTTTAAACCAGCCCATCTGCCCGAAGCGACCCATCATCACCACATCGTTGACCGTGACCGGGAAGCGCCAGTCCACTTCTTCGCGCTGGGGGACGTACGCCACGCAATCCTTATGAACGCCAAGCGATTCACCGTGAATGATGATTCGTCCGCTTTTCACAGGCAACAATCCGACCAACGCTTTGAACAAGGTGGATTTACCTGCGCCGTTTGGCCCCACCACGGCAACACGCGCACCATGCGGCACTTGAAAACTAAGATCATGCATGATGATCTTGTCACCATAGCCGATGCTGATATTTTGAACTTCGAGACGATGAGGTGTGTGAGTCATTTGATTTTTGATTTACGATTTTGGAATGTCGAGTGAAAGACGCGTCTATTTCTCTTCCATCTTACTTCAAACCATCCACAATTTGAATGACATTATTCTTCATCATTTCTATATAGGTCGAGGCAGGGCCGCCATCAGTCAGGGATTCAAGGTACAAACCATCCACCACCTTCACACCAGTTTCAGCAGCGATCTGGTTCGCAAGGTCGGCATTTTCCACTTCGCCGAGGAAAATGGCAGGCGCGCCTGAGCTCTTCACCGCATCCACAGCCGCCGCGATCTCCTGAGCCGATGCACTCGCCTCGGAGCTAAAACTCGGCAGAATGGTATCCACAACTTTAAACCCATAACGAGCCGCAAAGTAACCCATGGCCTCATGATTCGTGATCAACAAACGCCGCTCAACAGGGATGGTTTCGACCTGCTCTTTAATGAACGCATCCAGATCTTGGAGCTGCACAATATAAGCAGCCGCATTGGCCGCGTAGATCTCCGCGCCATCGGGGTCGGCTTCGCTTAATCCATCGCGGATATTTTCGACATAAGTGATGACAAGGTTCGGGTCAAGCCACATGTGCGGATCACCCGCTTCATAACCGTGACTGTCGCCTGATTCTGCTTCATCGGCATGTTCCTCCATTTGAAGCGGAGTCAACCCCGCCGTCGCCTCGATGACCAAACGTTCGCCACCCGCATTTTCCAGTAACGGCTCGATGAAATGCTCGTATTCGAGGCCGTTCAGGATCAATACTTTGCTTTCTGAAATCTTCGCCACATCGGATGGAGCAGGTTGATAGGCATGCGGGTCCGCGCCGATGGGGAGTAGGGACTGTATCTGCAAACGGTCACCAGCCACGTTCTGGGCAATGTCTGCGAGGAAGGAAGTGGAGGCGAGCACGCTCAAAGCGCCGTCACTGCCGGTTGAGGCCGACCCGCATGCGGTTAAGAAAAGAGCCGCGAGGGTCATCATCCCAATAATGGTATTGAAAACCTTTTTCATTTAGAACTCCTGTTTTTTATCCCTCGCCAATGACGAGGGATGGATTAACTTCTTACTTGCAGTTCGCGCACAGGCCAAACAGTTGCAGCCAGTGCTCCTGAATTTGGTAACCTGTTTTCCTTGCGATGGATTTCGTCAACGCATCGAGATCGTCACCTTCGAAGAATTCCACCTGACCGCAGGTTTTGCACAACAATAAATGCTGATGCCCCAACCCCGCCGAGATGAACGCCTGACAACCAATGGGCTGATGCACGCGTTGAATGAGGTGCAGTTCTTCGAGTTTTTCAAGCGTGCGATACACAGTGACCAGGCCGAGGGCACGGTACTTTTTGCGCGCCTGATCGTACACCTCGATGGGTGTGAGCGCGTGGGTGTTTCCATACACCACATCCACCACCGCGCGCCGTGCGGCAGTAACGCGATATCCATTGTCGTGCAGTTGTTCCAGCCAGGTTTCAGAGGACATATTCACCGTTTTTCTTACTGAAAATCATTTTCAATAAGTATATCCAGAAAAAACGCGGGAGTCAATCCCGCGTTAAAGCCTGTTTACGGCCAGAGCCATTTGGGGTTGTAGCCCGCGATGCCCAGGTCGGTCACTTTACTGGAAGCCACATCCACCATCTGCAATTTCGATGCCAGAGGAAAGGCATCCAGGTCGTACAGGTCATACAAAATGGATTTTCCATCGCCAGACCAACTCAATGTGCCGTGCAGTGAATTTAGCGAATCGGTGATCGCGTGCGATTCACTGCCATCGGCGCGCATCAGCCAGATCTGGTCGCCGCGCGGAATGGAAAGGTCACGCCGCACCACGGCGATCCATTCACCATCGGGCGACCAGGCAGCGAGAATATTCTCGAAGCCGAGGTCGGGACTGATATTGGTAGAAGTCTTTGTCTGCAGGTCGTAAATGAAAAGCTGCGTGATGAACTGGTTGGATTGAATGATGACATCACGATACAAAACGGATTTCCCATCCGGTGCCCACGCGGCAGACGCGCCCAGCGCGCTGGTGATGGCGCGGCTTTCCCCATTTTCAAGGTTGTACAACTGAATATTTTCAGAGGTGGCATAGCTCAGCCACTTTCCATCCGGTGACCAGCGTGGATTCGCGCCCGGCAATTGTTCCTCTTGAAAAAGAGATTGAGCCTTGCCGGTATTCACATCGACCCACCACAGGGTCGCCAGGCCGGTAGCGTTCGTAGCTTCGAGGCTGATGTGTTCGTAGAGCACGCGCGAGCCATCCGGCGACCAGACCGGCTGCGAGCACATCGCCTCGCTGCAATCGGCCAGTTTTTTATTTTCGCCGCTGTTCACATCGGCGAGCCAAATTTCATTTTTCAAGTCGCCTGTCTGCGCAATGTACACGACACGCGAGCCATCGGGGGAGGGGGCAAAATCCACTGCGCTGTTTGAGCCGCTCGTCAATGCCACTGGCTGAGACCCGCGGATATCTGAAATGAATAACTGCTTGATGCGGTCCTGTCCTTCGAGTTGATAGACAATGCGCGCATCTTCAACTCCGCCCGCGCCTGCTTCGCCCAAACCGAGAGAATCTTTCGCCCGGACATAGGCTCCCCACGTGAGCGCGAAGCCAAGCGCCAGCACCACCACCGCAGAGACAATCGGCATGACCGGTGCGATCTTATCGAGAAAACTGACTTTATCGAATAGCCTGCGGCTCGAAACCATCAACAGACCGATGGCGATCAACACCACAGCCAGGCCGAGGCTGAATGAAACGATCAATGCCAGCCCGAGGAAGATGCGATTGATGGCAACCGCCACCAGCAGGATCGCGATCGCATCGGGACAGGGAACAAGTCCGCCGCTGACGCCGAGGGCGATGAGCGAGCGCCAAGTGATGGCTTCGGGCACATCGTGGGAATGCAGTTTTCCATCGCCGTGGTGATGCATGTTCGCAGAAGGTTTTTGGATGACCGATATACCAGTCACTTTCTTCGGCGCGGCAGATGGGGTTAACGAAATCTTTCTCGTGGATTTTTCCTGTACAACGGCGGGCTGTCTTAATTTCCACCAGTATACAAATCTCTGCCACAGCAGATACATACCAAGCCCAACAATGAGCAGACCGGAAAGGATTTCCAGCCACGGAATGATATCCGTCGGCACGATGTATTTCGAAGCGGCGAGCGTGATGATGCCAAGCAAAAAGACGGAGCCGGTATGCGTCAGCGTGACCACTGACCCGAGGACCACGGCATGCCAGACGGTCCCGCGTGAACCGACGAGATAGGCGGCAACGACCGTCTTGCCGTGACCGGGAGTCAACGCATGGAGAGCGCCCAACACCAGCGAAATACCCAATGCAAAAATATAAAAGGAAAGCGAGAATTCCTTCGCGCGGACGAGATCCAGGAGTTGCTCAAGGTTGGCGTTCTGCTGTGGAGTTGGCGCGGCAGGCTCGGGCGTGGCGGGAAGCGTTCCGCCCTGCCAAGAGGAAAGTGACGGCATGCTGCTATCCCATACATCGAGCAGTTTAACCTGAGCGCCATCCTGCGCGGAAGGTGGAAAAACTTTCAACGCGATTTGGGCATTCTTTTGCTGGGGCGTTTCGAATTTCATCCCATCTTCGGCGGTGACATAATACCAATTGAGGGATTTTTGTTCTTCAAATCCATTCTTGAATGCCAGCTGATATATCTCGCCTGAATCGATGGTGTTTGCAGATAGATTGACAACAATGAATTCCTGCCCTGCCTGAAACAAATCCACGCTGGATGGGAATTGCACGCCATCAAGCGTTAATGGCAATTTGACTCCATTCAGCAGGGATGTGATCTGCGAAAGCCGAGCATTGCCCCACGTGATGGCTTCCTCCTCATTTACTGCGCCATCCTGATCGGCATCCGCATTGAACCAGATGGATTGAATGAGCAAGGGACCGGGGCGAATCTCCCATTTGATGGCTACAGACTCCTGCGCGATGTTGATATGGATATGATGTGTGTACACATCGGCAGGATGCGCGAGAACGGGAAGTGCCTGTGTAAAAAACAGCACCAATAAAATAACGGCAAGAAGGATTTTTGGTTTTTTCATTTTCACTTTACGGCAGCCAATGCGGCATGATTCCTTCGGCAATGGTCAGCGGTTCGCGGAAACCATGCTGCCACAGACCGATCTCGGGTTTGAACTCACCGCGCAATTTGAATTGCTGAAAGATCAGCGCAGTGCCCCACGAATTCCAGCGCGGCGAATTATAGGTGTAGCCGGGCTGATCGGCAATAATGATGCCATCGAGCAGGCCGGGGTCGAAAAGCCAGAATATCTGCGCGGGTTGATCTTCATCGTTTCGCAGACTGACTATGACCGAATCCTCCACGGGTGACCATGCGACGGAATTATAGGCATAATCGCGATCATCGTTGCTGCCAAGCAGGGTGGAGGTATCGTTCAATGACAAATCGGCAAGGCGCAGGCGGGTAACCAACCCGCTCTCCGATTGTTCGATATCGGTAAAAAGAAATTTCGTGCCGTCCGGCGACCATGTGACCGTGCCGCCGGTGTTGGATGGAAAAAGGATCTGCGCGTTGTTCGAAAAATCGAACAGATGAAACTGGTCGGCAAGACCATCGAAGGAAATCAACTTTGAAGAATCGGGAGACCACGATGGGTTGTACCCCAAAACCTGCTGGTCTTCGTAGACCGGGCCTGTTTGCGCATTTTGCAAATCCACCACCCACACACGCGGAGAACCGTAAGGCAGGCCCGGGCCAACTCCCGCCGCTTCGCGCGAGTAGGCAATGCGCGTGCCATTTGGCGCGATGGATGGCGTGGTGCAGCGGTCGAGTCCGCAATTGAGCAGGATGGAGGCGTCGCCGCCTGTGCGACTCATCCGCCACAGGTCAATACCGCCCTGCGAATTCGCCGAGGAAAAAACAATAAATTCGCCATCGGCAGAAACATCAAACGAAATAATCTTGATTTCTTCCGGTGATATGCGGTTGGGCGAATCCCCGTTCATGTCAACCGTCCACAACGTGCTTTGGTCATCTTTGGCAACCAGATACACGATCAGCGGGTCGCGCACGCGCCACTCCCAGCTTTGTTCATTCTTCAGCGCGCGTCCATTTTGGGTGAGGATGCCCGGGCCGAGAGTCAGCTTGTAACTGGCGCCCCATTCAAACGGTCGGACAGGAACGAATTGTAATGTGCGTACATCAAGCCATTCGATGGTCCCATCCACTTTGGGCTGGATCGAAAAAAGGGATTCGGTCAAAACAGGATCGACCGCTTCAGAGAATGTCAGCTTGATTTTTTGGAAAGGCCCGATCAGACTCCGCTCGGGCAGGGCTGCTGTTACTCGAACACCCGCCTGCCCCGAAAAAAGAATCACCAAACCAATCACCACGGCCAGGAGAGCAATGACCGTGATCGCAATCGAATCGAGCGATGAACGAAATTTCATGGGAATAAATAGGGTTGTTCAGGCACGGGAATCGATTGCACCGACTCGGCTTCGATTAGCGGAACAGATTGGTCGTTGAGGGTGATGACCCTGACCCGCCCCTTAACCAACACCCAGGCATCTTCTTCCAACGTAGAAGCCTGCGGCCATTCGCCCACCATAGCAATGGCAAACCCATCCGCCGCGCAGCATGAAACAACAAAACGACTGACGAAGAACTGATTCTTGCCAAGCGTTTCATCGAAATAAACAAATCCGATCACCGAAGCCTTCTGCCCGACGAATTGGGTGAGATCGCTTTCGAAGTTGAATAATTTGATCCAATCGAGGACGTTGCGTTCCTCTGAATCGGTTTCGAACAATTGCGCTGAAGAATCCGCACTGACGAGCGGCGCGTTGGTATTGAAGCCTTTCGTGGCAAGCGCAGAGGAATCGAGCGGGCGCGCGGGAATGAGCACACCGATCAACAAGGGCAGTAGCATGAACCACAGGTTTGCCGAAACAGGTGCATGTTCGTGGTCATCTTCCTGCTCACTCTGGCGCGAGCGTTTGATCTCGGTGAACAGGGTCTGCACCAGAACGGCAAGCAGGATGATGCCGAAGATCGTCAACGGGACGAAGCGCAGGTTGATGTAATAGGTCAATTGTCCGCTGGCGGCTTTCGATGCGAAGAAAACGCACAACCCCAGCAGGAGCAAGGCTTGAAAAGAGCGGTAAAGTCGTTTGGGCATGGGGAATTCCTATGGCTGTAAATAGTTAAAGAGAATGCCTGCCAGCAGACTCATCAAAAATGGAATGGCGACAATGTAAGCCACCGATCGTCGGCGGAAGACCTGCAAATACATGATGATGCTTTTAATATCCACCATCGGGCCGAAGACCAGAAACGAAAGCACCGAGCCGAAGCTGAATGTGCCGAGAAAACCAAGCGCCACGAAGGCATCCACAGTGGAGCAAATGGAAAGCAGAATGGCAAGCGCCAGCATGACGAGCACGGAAGTTACGGGGCCGCTGCCAATGGCAAGCAGGCTGGATTGCGGAACGAAGGTTTGCAAAGCCGCCGCAAGCATGGCGCCGATGATGAGGTAGCGTCCCATTTCGAAGAATTCATCGGCAGTGACCAGCAGAGCACGTCGCATCTTTTCACTGAAAGAGGCGTTTGCCTCAAGGGAATGGTCATGGTCATGCGAAGAGGTCAGCACGGGGCGCAGCACATTGGCCGCATTCTGTTCCACCGAGAAGACCAACCCCACCACCACGGCAATGATCAAACTGACACCCATGCGCCAGAGCAGCATCTGTCCCCAGCCAAAAGCGGAGGCGGTGCTGAGTACCACGATGGGATTCAGAACAGGCGCGGCCAGCAGGAAGGCAATTCCAGCGGAAAGCGGCAGCCCCTTGTTGAAGAGTCGGCGCGTGAGCGGTACGACTCCGCATTCACACACGGGGAAGATCATGCCCATGAAAGCGCCACCCACTGCCGCTGCAACAGGGCGATGCGAGATCCACCTGCTCATTTGGTCGCGGTCGAGAAAGACTTCCACCAATCCCGAAGCGAGAGTCCCAAGTAACAAATAGGGAACGGCCTCAACAAAGATGCCAAGGAAAACCGTGGCAAAGACATTCAACCTGTCCCAGAGCAAAGCAAAGAACCCCGCAGGCAGCATGCTGGATACAACCAGAGACAGAACCACAAGTGAGATCGTAATGATGGATGTTCGAGACAAAAGGCGTGGGGAGGAAGTTGTATTTTGCACAAATCGGATTATACCTATTGGATATTAGATTGCCATGAATCGCCAACTGATGTTCACGGACTCACCAATCTCGACAACCCCGCTCGCAAATTCACACTTTTGAAAGTCCAACCCATGAAGTGCCTTTCATTTATAGCATAAGGTATCATTGATATTTAATCATGTTCAAAAGATTGTTTGGACAAATTCTCCTACACTTGGGAGATTTGGAGGATGAATTCCGTCTCTTCCATCTACGCGATGACATTGCCATGTTCATCATTACAGCCGTTTGCATGCTGCTTGCCAACGTCATCATGCTGCGCGTGGATTTCATCCTGTATCAGACCAGCATGGATCTTTTTTACCTGATGATCCCCTTTCGTTCCATTCAAATACTGCTTTCTGGGTTTTTTTTGTTCATGGTGCGTCGCACAAAACAGGTGCAGAAATTCGACCTTCTCGTCTTTTCATGGCTGCTTCTCAATGTGATCTATTTCTCCCTGTTCAGCTTTACGCGGCCAGCAGATTACCTGGCGACCACCTTCGATCTATTATTCATCTTTGGGTTATACCTGCTCTCCCCATTGCAATTAAAACAGACCCTCGCCCTGAGCATCAGTCTGTCTCTTGGGTCTTTGTATGTGGCTTATCATTACAAGTACGGCGTGCCTGCCTATATTGTGGGCTCAACCACAGGGGCGCACATCTTCGTTCACATGCTGGGACTGGCATCTGCATTGCAGATCCAATCCTTTAAGCGAAGGGCGTTTCAGGCATACGCGAGCGAAAGGCGTGCCCACGAGATCACACAAGACCTGTTGCGTAGCGACCTGCTAACCCACAGCTTCTCGCGTGGATATTTCTTTGAACTGGCTCAAAAGGAATTCAAGCGTTCGAAAGATCTAAATCTGCCGCTCTCCGTGCTCATCATGGACCTTGATCATTTCAAGAAAATCAACGACACACGCGGACACCATGCCGGTGACAAGGTATTGGGGTGGTTCGGTCAGTTTGTTATTCAACACAAACGCACGCAGGATATTTTTGGGAGGCTGGGCGGCGAGGAGTTTGGCATGCTCCTCCCTGAAGTTACGCTCAAGGATGCGTTGACCGTGGCAAAGCGTTTTCAAACTGCATGGGTGGAAATACCGATGGAAGTGGATTCAAAGGTCATCAAGTCCACAATGAGCGTTGGCATCGCTGAAATCTCCGAGATGGACAACAGTTTCGATGAGCTGCTCAACCGCGCTGATGCCATGATGTATAAAGCCAAACAACGCGGACGAAACCGCGTTGCCCACAAGTAACAGTTTTTGTGACCGCTTTCAAGTCTGTTCCCCTTTTCGTTCATTCCCGCGTTTGAAGTTACCCGTCACACGAGCCATGCGCAATTGGGCATTTTCATCTGTCAGGCCTTGAAGGAATCTTTCAGCCATCCCATCCTTGAGGATCGTAACCTGCCTGCCGTGCCAGTAAATAAAAACCTTTCCATCTGCGGCCTCTTTGAAAGTGAAGGGTTGTTCCTGTAATTTTCCACGCTTGTCTATTTTCTTCATAGATTATTTTCGGCTACCCCAATCCTTTATGCCACATGACAACACAATTGCGCCCATCTACCTTGGCTTTGTAGAGAGCTTTATCGGCACGGTGAAACAACCCTTCAAAAGTGTCTTGTTCCTGAATACCGAATTCGGTCACCCCCATGCTGATCGTTGTCTTGATCTCGAAGGATTCGGAGTGAATGACACTCGACGCAAGCACCTCTCGCAATCGCTCGGAAAGTTCTGCGGCGATCTCTTGCGGGGTTTCGGGCAACAACAGGGCAAATTCTTCGCCCCCCAATCTGGCAAATACATCCATTTTCCTTGTACCACGTGCGCAGATCCTTGTCAGTGTAATGAGCGCCTGATCTCCACTGGCGTGGCCATAGTTATCATTGATCTTCTTGAAGGAATCCATATCCATGAGCACAAGAGACAGCTTTCTGTTATAGCGAATCGAGCGCTGGATCTCCTTTTTCGCCAGTTCCATAAAATGACCTCGGTTGATGGCCCCGGTTAACGAATCAACATTTGCCAGCAATCGCAGTTCATTCTGTGCCTTCTTCAAATTGGTAATGTCATGGAGAATGATCAACCGCCCGATATCCCTGTCTTTTCCATCGAGAATATTCGTGACCTGCATATCAACATATTTTCTCGACCTTCCTCCCAGGTTGATCTCAATCTGCGGCTGGGAAAAATTGGAAGAGTCTTTTTTGTAATGAGGCCATTTTCGGATGACATCCTCGACAGACCTGCCAAGCATGTTCGTATTGATATTCAACAGATTCTGCGCAGCGGGATTCATATCTACAATGCGGGTCTGGGTATCGATGACCAGCACGCCATCCCGCATCTTTTCGATGAGGATATCCCTTGCAACGGGGATCAAATCGAGCAATTGATATTTTCCAACCGCAAAGGCAAAAGCGACAGCGGCAATGGTAAAGGAGAACGGCGTGTTATCTGCACCCGGAAGCGGATTTAATCCCAGAATAAAAATGATGCTATTCAACCAGGTAAAGCCGATACCCAAAAGGATAACGCCAAGCTGCCTGCGATAAACACCGGAAGAGCGAAGATATCCGCGCACGATCAATATCGTGGCAATCAATATCAACGAGTAGGAATAAACCACATTGAGCCAGAAAACAGGCCCGGCGTCCAGAATGACCGCGCTGTTTTCCGCCCGTCTCCCGGCGAAAAATAGTCCATGATATGCGTCGGTGAAAAGACAGGTCAGTACAAGGATCGGTTCAAGATAAAGCAAGCTCACAAAGGGACGTTTAAGCCAGCCTTGATGATTTGTGATCTGCATAGAAAAAACGAACAGCGCCGTCGGAACACTCACCGCACCAAGATAGGTGATGTCAAGCCAGAAATATTTGGTAAGTCCCGGTGTACCCGCCCAAAAAATGGCGTATGTAGTATCCCACCAGGCGAGGGCAAGAAGCAGCAAGATCAATGAAGTTGCACCCACTGCATTTCTCCGTGACTGCAGAATGGCAACAGCAACGAACAGGCAGGCAGTACCCGCAACTAAAAGCAGTGAGCTATAAGTAATATTCGGGGGAGATAATTGCATACTTAGCCTTGCTTCTATTGTACATCCTTGCCTGTTCGAAAACATGAACTTTTCATTTTTAGCAGTTTAATGCACAAGGCAGTTGCTTCAACACAACTGCCTTGCATTTATCGCCAACTGCCAATGAGTAAGGTAATTTATTTTTCAACCTGCTTTTTTAGTGCCGCAACGAATCCCTCAAAGTTCGCGGTCAGGTCGGGAATGTTTTTGCCGAAGAGCGGCAACAGCAACCCGCTGAATATCTCTTCGGTGTGGAAGTTCGTCCCCCCGTCTTTTGACGGGGTCAGCGTATGGGTACGCTCGGATTTAAATAATCCCAACGGCAGGCCGCCCGTCAACACCATTTTTTTACCGGGCTCGAAGGCCGTCACTTTCACCGGGAAGGATTGGGCGCTCAGCTTGGTAAAAAATGTCACGGTTTCGCCCAAGGCCAGCCTGCCGTCAATGTGGTCCATGCTCAGGTCCCAGGCTGGGTAACCGCTTGCATCTGAAAGAATCTTCCAAATTTTTTCAGGCGAGGCATTGATCGAAATGGATGCGCGATATGATTTCATTTGTAAAGCCTCCTATTTTTCGTTCTTCAAGGTCTGTTTGACATAGTCCTTCAACGCAGTTTTGTTGAAATCGAGCGACGTAATCCTCATCGTACGTGCCTTGCTGCCATCGCCTTCCAGCAAACCATACTTATCATTGAGCGCGGTCCCTTCAAAAAAGATCAACGAAACCTTGCCTTTGCCAACCACGGTTTGAATATGATTCTTCGTTGTTGCATACACAAGGCAGTTCTTCCACTTGATGCTCTCATTGAAAGCGGGTCCCGCCGCCAACACACAGGCACGGATCTCCAAAAAGAGCGGAGCGATCTCATCGTTTAAATCGCCGATGTATTCATTCACAATATCGTTTTTTGATTTGGCGTATTTCATAGCAATCTCCTTTGCGTAAATTTTTACACCCCTATTTTATTCACCGCAGGCAAAACCTCATTGTAAGAAGCGGACATCAAGTTATCCTGCAAGATCGAACTGTTCTGAAAATACTCCACAGGCGCAAGCCCGGTCATCTTCTTGAACGAGTGATTCAAATGCGGCTGGTCATAAAACACATCCGGAGTCACATGCTCGATGATGCGCGGATTTCGTGACGAAAAATCGCAAGCCTGCTCCAAGAACACATGCACATTTCGAATATTTTGCAGCTCTTTTCTGCTCAATCCAAACACCGCCTGATACAAACGCCGTTTATGCCGTGTTGAAAAATTAACCAGCCAATCCGATTCTTCGAAATTCGGCAACAGCATGGGGTACGGCGACTTCGGACTCCGCTGCGCACGCACATATTCCGTCACCTGAGATGCGAACGACTCAAGATCTTTCGCATCTCGCTTAACCCAATCCTGCTTCAAAAAACAATTGGCCTGTATCTCCCCGGAAAAAGACTCGGCAAACCCAAGCGCAAAACGCGCCCCAAACAAAACCAGCGGAGTCGAAAAGGACAACTTCACCGGGCGCGTATGCAAAGTCCGCAGCGATTGACGGGGCAAGACAAACTTTCCCTCCGCCTCATCCGCCACACAGTAGACCCTCCCTTTTTGGATGAACAAATAGTCGAAGAACGGCTCCGGGATAAAGTGCTCCGCAATCGTCATTGGACTGCGGGTCACCACAGACATTTTCCAGAAAAATAAAATTCCGAGAGAAGGGTCTCCGATTTTCTTTTGAAATGAAATCTTCATCGCTGTTCTAATACGTCCCTGAGTTCGGCAAACGGATGCAGGTCTTTTTCGTCCAACTGGTAATTCGTCACCTTGCGCATTCCACCGCTCCCCGTAGCCTTGACCGCCGCACCCGACACCTCCTCCACGGTGGACCAACCCGTCAGGGAAACCACAAGCGGCGACGGGGATTTGATCAACTCATCCATGTCCACTGGCGCGAGTACACACCAAAGCACCAAATCGGCTTTCTTCTTCAGAATTGGATATTGATCCACAGCGATACAGCGTCCCAAATCCATCCAGTAGCTCGCGCTCCAGGTCTTGACTTCGAGCCTGCGCACCTGCGAATAATTTTTGATCTTCACAACGATATCGCACAAATTCTCGCGCTCCGGAAATCGGAAATGCGAATCGAGTTTAAATCCGTTTTCGAGCAGATATTTCTCCGTTGCAAGCTCGCCCAGTTTCCCCGTCAAGTGCGAAGCGAGGCGGTTGTTGTAATAGCCATCGCGCTGCGACCATTTTTCGATGGAAGCATGAGCCGCATCGGCAGCCCATTTCACATCAGCAGCATCCAAAACCATATCCACGCAGGAAATTATACACGCGCCAATCTCCCATCAGACTTTCATTAACCTCCCCCTTCGTCCAGTTGCCGATTTGGTCGCTTGGTCTTATAGTCGCATGGTCTGATAGTCAAAAGACTACGTGACCAACCGACTACGAAACCAGGAGATTACACAATGCACGGATACGGCTGGTTTATGGCCATGCGCCAGGGCGACCAAAAGCCCAAAGTGACCAAGGAACTTTTATTACGCGTCCTCAATTACGCCAAACCTTACTGGTGGCACATCGCGGGCATGCTCGTGACGATCCTGCTCGGCACGGGTGCATCGCTGCTGACCCCGCTCATCTTCCGTAATATGATCGATGTGGTATTGCCCGCCAAAGACACCCAGCGACTCATCTTCCTCGGCATCGCGCTGCTGCTGATCCCAGCCATCAGCGGGGGAATCAATGTGATCCAACGGCGTTTGAATTCCACAGTCGGTGAGGGTGTGATCTACGACCTGCGCTCGACTCTTTTCGCGCGGCTGCAGCGCATGTCATTGCGGTTTTTCACCAACACCAAAACAGGCGAACTCATGTCGCGCCTCAACAATGATGTGGTCGGCGCGCAAAACGCCATCAGCAATACCATCGTCAACATTGTGACCAATCTCATCGAAGCCATCGCACTGCTGGCAGTCATGCTCACGCTCGAATGGCGGCTGACCATTGTCAGCATTCTCATTTTGCCGCTGTTCATCCTCGTGGCACAGCGACTCGGAACCGTTCTGCGTGATATTGCCCGCCAGGCCATGGATACCAACGCGCAGATGAACGCGCACATGAACGAGACTCTCAATATCGGCGGCGCGTTACTGGTCAAATTATTTGGCCGCTCGCGTGAAGAAGAAAAACGATTCCGTGAACGCGCCGCGAATGTGCGCGATATCGGCATTCGGCGCGCGGTGGTCGGCTCTTCGTTCTTCGTCATCTTCGGGCTGGTCACGGCAGTGGGCACGGCGCTCGTCTACGGGCTGGGCGGCTACTTCGTCATCACCGATGTCTTCACCGTCGGCACCATCGTTGCGTTCGGTTCATATCTCGGTCAACTCTACGGTGCGCTGCAAGGGCTCGCTGGCGCGCCTGTTGAATTTTCAACCAGCATGGTTTCCTTTGAACGCGTGTTTGAGATCATCGATCTTCCGCTGGATATTCTCGAAAAGGACAAAGCGTTCGATTTCCAAAATGTTCAAGGCAAACTCGAATTCGATAACGTCACCTTCAATTACAAAGTGGATGACACCAAACTGCTCAGCGAAGTCAAACGCTACGGAAGCATGGATAACGTAACAGCAGTGCTCAGCGGAAAGTCTTCGGCTGACAGTAAAAATTCACAGGGGAAGAATGGTCAATCGTCCACGATCAATCGTCGGGATGAAAGAAGCGCCGCATCTGACTCACCCGAAGCTGACTCAACATCCCAGGCACGCGAAGTCGCTTTGGAAGGAATCTCCTTTACCGCCCGTCCCGGACAGTTGGTTGCATTGGTCGGCCCATCCGGCGCAGGCAAGACTACGTTGACCTACCTCATCCCGCGCCTGTACGATCCAACCGATGGCATCATCCGCATCGACGGATACGACGTGAAGGATGTGACGCTCGAGTCGCTGGCCAATTCCATCGGCATGGTTACGCAGGAGACCTATCTCTTCCACGACACCATCCGCACGAACCTGACCTACGCCAAACCTGAAGCAACCCAGGCTGAGATCGAATCCGCCGCCAAAGCCGCCAACATCCACAACTTCATCATGGACCTGCCCGAAGGCTACGACACCATCGTCGGCGAGCGCGGATACAGACTCAGCGGCGGCGAAAAACAACGCATTGCCCTTGCGCGAGTCATTTTGAAAAATCCGCGCATCCTTGTTTTAGACGAAGCGACAAGTTCACTCGACAGCGAGTCTGAATCTTTGATTCAAGATGCACTAAAACGAGTCATGGCAGGCAGAACCAGCATCGTCATCGCGCATAGACTAAGCACGATCCTGGCTGCTGATTTGATTTTAGTCATGGACAGAGGAAAGATTGTGGAGAGAGGAACTCATGATGAGTTGCTCGCCACAGGCGGACTGTACAGTCAATTGTATGAAACGCAGTTTCGAGGGGAGAGGGTGTAGGTCGTTTTCTTCCCCCAAATCCGGCATTGAAATATTTTCCATATCAATCCAAAATTTTATTGTCAGATTTGGGGGACACAGTACCCAAAGCACAGCGAGTGGTAGGTGTCCGAAGGACGACGGAGGGGCTATAGTCAACGGTATGAAACACAACTCAGAAGGAATAGGCAATGCAGGGCTATAGCAAAGTCAGATTTTTTCCTTTTTCGATCCAAAGAAGTTAATTATCTTTTTTCTGTTCATAATAGCTACGGCTGTTAAAGCAGCCAACACAAAGGATACAAACAGAGATATGGCAAGCAAATCATCGGATTTGATACTTAGGGGCAAAAGAGATAAGAGTTTGCCAATCAAGATGAAATACACAAAATATATAACTATGTATAGCAAATAGGTTGACATGCATCCGTGCCTTTTCATTAGAATAACCTCCTTTGATGACTGAAAATGAACATGATTATTATAGCATTGACAACTGTTACCAAAACCCTAGCATGGACACGCACTCGATATAATAAAATAAGGGCGACCCGTTTGAGGTCGCCCTTTCCATTTCAAACAAATTCAAATCAACTCACTGGAGGCAGCGGGGTTGCATCTACACCCTGCGAGGTCAGCGCGGGGAGGGCTTTCAGCTCTCGGTAGACCAGTGTCCACACGGTGGAGGCGTAGACGGTCTGCCAACTGCCAAGCAATAGCCAGGGGGAGAAGGCAATCGTGAAGAACAATGGCAGCGCAAAGAGCACACCGATGACCCACGGCAACCATCCGCTCAGGAAGATGCTGGTCAGTCCGCCCGCGAGCAATACAGGGATGACCGCCACGAGAGCGCCAGCCACAGCCGTGACCAAAACCACGGGGATGGTCAGGATGAAGGCGATGATGGAAACGATCGCCCAGACAATTCCCAGCCCGATCATCACCAGCCACATGATGCCGACATTCTTCCAATTCTCGCGCGCCATTTGGAATCCGCGGCTCAGTGATTCGCGTACGCCGAGGTTCTCCAAAGCACAGGCGCGCCAGAAGAAGTGTCGCAGCAATCCCAGGAAGATGCTGACAATTGCCACTACAAAGATGACCAGGAACAGGATAACGGCAGAGATGACAATGCTCACCATCCCAGCTTCCTGACTCCCTTGCGTGAAACTCATGAAGACCATGATTCCCAAACCGAGCAGCAGTAACATAGTGAGAATCATCGGCAGGTTCACCAACAAGTTGATCAGGAACAGCCGCCAGGAGGTGCGCGACCAGCCGATGCGGAAGCCCTCTCGGACAGTCATTTTCGAGCCTGTGTTTTCATATTCATCCACCATGCGGATGACGGCAGTCTCAGCCACGTATCGGGCGACAGCCACGACAAGCCCCAGTATCATGCTAAACACCACGAAGATGACCGCGATCCAGATCAGGGTGGTCAAATCCTCTTTCGGAATTCCGATCTCGGACATTCCTTCGTTGAAGAGTCGTTCCATTCCCTGGGTAAACTCTTCGAAAGTTTGAGGCATATCTTCGGGGAACGTCTCATGTTGTTGATTACTCTGAGAGTTCGCTTCATAGCGGGAACCGCTGTTCGAGCCGTTACCGCCTGACGAGCCTGCGCCCGCCATTGCCAGGATCAAACCGAAGACCCACAATGCTCGATAACTCCACAGGATGTGCCAGGCACGTTTTAAAATTTTGATAGGATCCATTTTTACCTCTTTCCTTTTTATAAGAGTGTCATTCTGAGCGTAGCGAAGAATCTCTACGCCAATCTCAGGGACCTTCACCTGCACTGGCGTGCGGCGCAAGTGTCGCTGTCGCTCAAGGTGACACAACGGGTTATTCAACTGTGGGCTGGTTCAGCCTTCGAGGAGTTGGCCGTGCTCCCGACGCGTCTGCCGCGCCCACCAGATCGCAATCCAACTCAGATACAGCAGGGCAATCGCCACTTGCAAGACGATCTGAGGCAGTTTGTTTCTCGTAAAGGACTCTGTGAGTTCAGCCCATTGCAGGCTGTTCCCGCTCAGAAGTCCGAATTCTTCAAGCGTTCCCGACCAAAGGGTTCCAGTTGACGAATCAGCCGCCAGCCAGGCGGGAGTTTCGCCCAAAGTCAACAAGCCAAACCTGTCCGCGGTCGAGATCACTTCGCTGACCACTTCGGAGGTGCCGATGAGAACCCAGAGCAGGAGCAGGCTGACCGGTATCATCCACCAGCCCATCTCCTGCGCTTTGCGTTTCGTCGCCCGTGGCTGTTCGTGCGGAAGGCGCAGGCTGACCTGGGAAGCGAACCTCTCTGACGATATAAATTCGGGCGCGGGCACTTCGTGCAGCAGGCTGGAGACATTCTGCAAAGACTCCAACTCCGCCTGACACTGCTCGCATTCGGCAAGGTGTTTTTCCACTTGATCAAGCCGTCCGTTTTTCAGTTCATCATCCAGATAAGCGTTCAACCATTCTGTTACGTGGTTAGACATGTTCAGCCTCCATCAACACGATCCTCTGTCCTTCCAGTTTTTCCTTCAATACACGACGCGCATAATTCAAACGTGACATGACGGTGCCGATTGGAATATCGAGCGCATCCGCAATTTCGCGATAGGAAAACCCTTCGTACTCTTTCAGCACCAGCACCGCGCGGCTTGCATCCGGCAGGGACTGGATCGCGGCCTGCACCAGCGCAGTCCGCTCCTCCTGCAAATAGATTCCTTCGGGACCGGGCTGCGGGTCGGCAAGTTGAAAATCGTCCACATCTCCAGGCAGGATGCGCTTCTCTTTGCGCAGCATATCCGTTGCGGTGTTGAGTGCGATGCGGTAGAGCCAGTTGCGCAGGGACGAATCCACGCGAAAGGAACCCAAATGCGACCATGCGCGGATGAATGTCTCCTGTGCGGCATCTTCTGCGACCTGCGCGTTGCCACACATGCGGAAGATGACATTTATTACGCCTTGGGCATGGATGCAGACCAATTCGCTGAACGCGCTCCGGTCACCACCCTGCGCCCTGATGACAAGCTCTGCTTCACTTATTTCAAAACCGATAACCACCGGGACATTCCTTTTCTGTTGCTGCCTTTTCATCATATATACGCGCTTCGGCTTGTTTTTATTCGGAATCGTGGAAAACTCAACTTTGTTCATCAATTTGTAAAAACTCGGCAAGGTGCTCTGTGTTTTCAGACGTTCAGCCTTGACAACTTACTGACTAGTAAGTAAAATCTGACCACTATGGTCAAAATTGAGAATTCCAAGAAGACGATTTTGAATCTGGCGGAAGCCCTTTTGCAAGACATGGGCTTCAACGGCTTTAGCTATGCTCACATCGCGTCGGAGCTTGGCGTGAAAAATGCAGCCATTCATTATCACTTCCCTACGAAAGAGGATCTGGGTCGGGCGGTGATCCAGCGTTATCGTGACCGCTTCAAATTGTGGGTCAACAATGCCCGCGTCAAAGATCTTGCTCCACAGGAAAAACTGGATTGGTTCTTCAGCATCTACACCGCCATGCGCGCTGACCAGGGCAAGGTCTGCCTGGTTGGTTCGATGGAAGTTGAATTCAATTCGATCCCTGAAGGTTTGCAGGCGGAAGTTCAATCCATGCACAAGGAATTGCTGGCCTGGCTCGAAAGCATGCTCGCCGAAGGCAGGGACGCAGGTGCGTTTCGCTTCAACGGCGAGCCCGCCAACAAGGCCGCGCTGATCCTGTCCACTTTGCAGGGGGGCTTGCAAATGGCCCGCGCATTGGGAACAAAAAAGTTCCGTGATGTCATCGAGCAGCTTAAGCTGGATCTGCTCGTCTAAAATTTTTTAACATCAAAACTTACTAGTTGGTAAGTAAATCACAAGGAGAATCAATGACAACTTTAGAACCAACCGCAACAAAGTATCAAGGCATCGTGAAGAAGGCTTATCAGGCATTTTTCAGCCCGTCGCAATACGAAGTAAAGTCCGCGGACCGCGAGGTCATCGCACGCGGAAACAATTACCGCCTCCCCTTCGAGGGCGGCGAATTGGCGGTGACGACCTGGGGCGATAGCGGTCCCGCCGTCTTGTTGATGCACGGCTGGGGTGGCGCCCGCGCGCAAATGACAGGCTTTGTCGAACCGCTGCTGGCTGCTGGATATCGAGTCGTGGCATATGACCAGCCCGCACACGGCGAATCCGATGGGAAGATGACGAACATCCTCGAGATCACCCCCACCATGGATCTGGTCGAAAAGCGCGAGGGAAGATTCGACGCGATCATTGCCCACTCATTCGGGACTCTAATCACCTCCTACGCGCTGGTCAATCGGAATTTTCCGCCTCCCACCAGACTGGTGTATCTGGGCGCTTTCAATCGGCTTTTGGATTCCCTTCCGCGTTTTCAAGTGCTCGCAAACCTGCCCGATGAGATCATCGAAGGCATGCGCAATATGATCTACGATAACTTTGGAAAAGGCGAATTGGACTCCATCGTCAACGAGACCATGACACAGCAGATCCACATCCCCGCGTTGATGTTCCACGATGCGGCGGATAACGTCACGCCCGTGAATGACAGCCACGCCATCGCCAGCGCATGGAAGTCTGCCCAGTTCATTGAAACCACGGGTCTGGGACATAGAGGCGCGCTGCAATCAGGCGAGGTCCACGCGCAAGTTGTGAATTTTTTGCAGAATAAATAATCCGATTACCCATTCTGTGAAAACTGAAGCCGCAAAGTTGCGGGGATAAAATCCCTGCCGCTTTGCGGCTTTGCATCAGAAATACAAGTACAATCCCTGAAATCAAATGACCAAAAGGGATGAACTTATGAAAACCGCATTGATCTTCTTTTTTGCCGTCGTCAGTGAAGTGACGGCTACCACCGCCCTGAAATTTTCGGAGGGATTCACAAAACTCATTCCCAGCCTGATCGTTGTAGTGGGATACGGCATATCCTTCTATTTGCTTTCGCTCAGCTTGAAGGTCATTCCCATCGGCACTGCGTACGCGCTTTGGTCAGGCATCGGCATCGTGTTGACAGTCATCGTCGGCATCGTACTCTGGCGCGAAACCATGGACTGGGCACGCGGCATCGGCATCTTCCTGATCATGCTGGGGATTCTGGTCATCAATATGTTTTCAAAGTCCGTGGCACATTAAGCATTCTTTATTTGCGTCATGGCCTTGCAGGATATTTCCAAAATCGGACAAGGTGGGTTATAAATAAACATCTTCGGGAACAAGGATGATCGAATGAACTCTCGCGACCTGCTTAGAATCACCAGCCGTACTTTTGCCATCGGCATCGAACGCCTGCCTCGCGTGCTGTGCGATGCAACCACGATCGCCTATCTTCTTTTAAGGGTCTCCGATTATCTCGAGGACAATGAAGAGATGGAGACAGATGAAAAGGTGGCGCTTTTGAATCTTTGGGTGAATATTTTACGTGAACAGGAATCGGTTGAAGCATTGACCAGCCAGTTAACCGGGGCCAACACCGAAAATCCCGATGCGATCGTGGCGCAGCACTCGAAGGAAATATTACTGCACCTGAGTTCACTTCCCTATGAAGTACAGGAGATCATCGTCCACCACGTCATCAACAGCACCCAGGGCATGGCACGCTGGACCAAACAAGGCTCGAATGTCGACGATGAAAAAGACCTCGACGATTACATGTTCGAAGTCGCGGGACGCGTGGGATATCTGGTCACACAATTGTTCGCCTGGTATTCCATCACCATCCGTAACAAGGAAAAGGAGATCATGCCGCTCGCACGCGAATTCGGACTGGGTCTGCAAACAGTCAACGTGATCCGCGGCCTACGTGAAGATTTCAACCGCGGGTGGGTGTATATTCCCAAAAAATTCCTGCAGGAAATGGGGCTTACCCGTGAGCAACTCTTCGACCCCCAACACAGTGAGCAGGCATTAAAAGTTTTGGATATGATGACGGATAAAGCCGAACGTCATTTGCGGCAAGCGCTGCAATACGTGAAGTCACTGCCATGGTGGCTGCACGGCATTCGGCTGGGATGTATCTTTCCGTTGATGTTCGCCATCCGCACGCTGGCGGTCTGCCGACATAACGCGCAGGTCTTTGAGAGCGAAGCCAAAATGACCCGCAACGAAGTTAAAAAGATCGTGATGGATTCAACCCTGTGGGGCTGGTCCAATCTCTGGTTGGATCGGTATTATCAGGAATTGAATGTGGCAGGGGAATGACCAAAACCATCTACGAATCAATCTTGCGTAAAATGGTCATGAATCCCCTTGACATAATTCAGTCGCTGAATTATGATTGCGGTCGATAAAGTCTATTGGATTACTAGGAGTTATAGATAAAGTGAGACTTTCCAAGCGCGGCGAGTACGGCCTTCGGGCTATGATCGCTCTGGCAGAACCCGCTGAAAAAGGCGGCGCCCCACAGATGATGCAGATCAAAGAGATCTCTCTTCGTGAGCAGATCTCCCCCAAGTTCCTTGAGCAGATCCTGCTTACGCTCAAGAACGCGGGACTGCTTCATAGTAAGATGGGCGTCGGCGGCGGGTATTACCTGGCCAGGTCAGCCAGTGAGATCACCCTCGGGCAAATCTTCCGCGTATTGGACGGTCCTGTCGCTCCCATCAAGTGTGTCAGCCAGATGGCGTATGAGCCATGCGGCTGCCCCGATGAAGAGACTTGCGGTCTGCGCCTCGCCATGGGCGATGTGCGCAATGCCATTGCCGATATTCTGGATAACACCAGCCTCGCTGATGTGACCAAACGTCAGAACGCGGTCCGCAAAAAGCTCGGCATCAAGTAAAGTGAATGAATCTGCGTGCGGGGGAACGCATTTTTATTTACCTCAAAAGTATACTAGTACTATAGACTTTATAATATATAAACAAACTGGAGACAAATAATGCGAAAACAAACTTTAACATGGCTCTCAATGCTTTTGGTTTTGGCTGTCACTCTTTCAGCGTGTGGAACTGCCGCGCCTGTGGCAACAGCCGTCCCCCAGTCTGATGCGGGTACTTCATCCAACGCAGCTCAGGCGCCCGCCGAAGAACAACTAAGCGGAACCATTTCCGTCTCGGGCGCATTTGCCCTTTATCCCATGATGACCGTCTGGGCCGAGGAATTCACCAAACTTCACCCTGATGTGCAGTTCGATGTGCAAGGCGGCGGCGCTGGCAAAGGCATGACCGACACCATCGCAGGCGCTGTAGATATTGGCATGATCTCCCGCTCCATCAAGGAAGAGGAAACCGCGCAGGGAATCTTCTGGGTGGCCGTCACCAAAGACGCGGTCTTTCCGATCATCAACATGGAAAACCCCGTTGCTGCGCAAATTCTCGAAAAGGGAATCACACAGGAAATCTTCAATAAAATTTACATTACCGAAGAGATCAAGACCTGGGGTGAAGTGGTCGGTGACCCAACCATCACGGATGAGATCCATGTCTTCACCCGTTCCGATGCCTCTGGCGCTGCCGATCAATGGGCAAAATATACCGGCGGAGAAACCCAGGATGATCTCAAAGGTGTCGGCGTCAATGGCGAACCTTCAATTTTGGGAGAGGTGATCAAGGATCCGCTGGCAATTGGTTACGGCAATTTGAACAGCATCTTCGATCTGAGCAGCGGCAGTCTTGTGCCCGGCGTCGTTATCCCACCCATTGATATCGATGAAAATGGCAAGGCCGATGCGGTTGAAATATATACGGTCAAGGAAGATGCTTTCGGCGCAGTAGCCAATGGAACTTACCCATCGCCTCCCGCCCGTTTCGAAAACCTCGCCACCCTCGGCAAACCGGAAGGATTGACCCTGGCCTTCATTGAATGGATCCTGACCGACGGCCAGCAATATCTTGAAGCCGCTGGTTTCGTGCCACTCACTCCAGAGCAACAAGCTGAGTCACTTGAAAAACTAAAATGAGTCAAGCAAATCCAACATTTTCCAATCAATCAGACAAGCAAACAGAAGGCCGGAACTCCCGGCCTTCTGCCACGCTTCGTGCCCGCCAGGATCATGCCGCGCGTCGGGCATTTTTCATTTTCACTTTATTGCCGGTTCTGCTGATCTTGTTTGTTACAGTGGCGTTGATATTCCGCTCCTGGCCCATCATAAGCAAATACGGTTTATTTGACCTGATTTTTGGCCAGGTCTGGAAACCCAACAACGGTCAATTCGGTTTTTGGCCTTTCATCCTCGGCACATTCTGGGTCACGACAGTGGGCGTCGTCCTCGCCGTGCCTGCCTGCCTGCTGACATCGATCTATCTGGCAGAGTATGCGCACAATCGCACACGTTCTTTTGCCAAACCCATCCTGGATCTATTGGCCGCCATTCCGCCAGTTGTTTATGGAGTCTGGGGATTGGTTGCCATCGTCCCGTTTGTGGATGACGTACTCGCGCCTCTTTCCGACCGTTGGCTGGATTCAGTTTCGATATTCAGTGTCAACCAACCGACAGGGTTTAACATCCTCTCCGCAGGCATCGTGCTGGCAGTGATGATCGCACCGCTGGTCATTTCAGTCATGTACGAGATATTCTCCACAGTTCCCAATGATCTGCGCCACGCATCTCTCGCTGTCGGTGCAACCCAATGGCAGACGATCCGCAATATCGTCCTGCCGCAGGTGGGACCGGGTATTCTCGCCGCCGTCGTCCTCGGAGCATCACGCGCGCTCGGCGAAACCATCGCCGTATTAATGGTGGTCGGCAATATCCCGCAAATCCCAACTTCGATCTTTGATTCAGCATATCCATTACCGGCGCTGATCGCCAATAACTACGGCGAGATGATGTCCATCCCGTTATACGATGCGGCATTACTAAGCGCTGCGCTTGTTTTATTGGTGGTCATCCTGATCTTTAACATCCTTTCCCTGATCGTACTTCGGCGAATGTTGAGGAAAAAATGAGCTTCTTAACGAAAAAACACTGGCAAAGACGCCATCTCATGGAAGCCCTCATGAAATTCATCATGCGGGTTTCATTGGTCATTGTGGCAGGTTCACTTGGCTTGATCTTGTGGATCGTCATCGTGCGCGGCCTGCCGTCTCTTTCCTGGGATATGGTCACAAAGATCCCGGAAGGCGGATATTACATGGGCAAGGGCGGCGGCATTCTCAATGCAATCATCGGCTCGGCTTATCTCGCAACTGGCGGAACATTACTGGCGGTCATTTTCAGCGTGCCGATTGCGCTTTATCTCAAAACCTATTTGGGCGACTCCAAATGGGGTCAATACGTCCGCCTTTCACTGGATGTGCTTTGGGGCATCCCATCCATCGTATACGGCGCTTTCGGTTTCGCATTGATGATCACCATTGGCATGCGCGCTTCGCTTCTCGCTGGCATCATCATCCTGGCATTCATCGAACTCCCCATCATGACCCGCGCCATGGATGAAGTCATCCGCCGCATGCCGGCTGACCTTGAACATGCCGCCCTCGCACTCGGTTCCACAAAATTCGAAGTGGCTTTGCGCGTGGTGACCCGCCAGATGCTGCCCGGTATTACCACTGCCATTCTGCTGGGCTTTGGTCGCGGCATTGGTGATGCAGCTTCCGTTTTATTTACAGCAGGTTATACCGACCGAATCCCCACTTCATTGATGCGTCCAACCGCATCTTTACCGTTGGCAGTATTTTTCCAACTCGGTTCCCCATACCCCGAAGTGCAGCAGCGCGGATACGCCGCAGCATTAATTCTCACCATCATCGTACTTGCGGTCAGCCTCGGCTCGCGCTGGCTTTCGGCACGTTTGAACAAATACACCATCAAATAACGGAGCGAAATCATGGATGCTCATATTCAAGTAAAAAACCTCAACGTCTATTACGGCAGACAACAAGCCTTGAAAGATATCAATATTGAAATCCCCAAGAATCAGATCACAACGATCATGGGGCCATCAGGATGCGGCAAGACCACTTTATTGAAGACCTTCAATCGATTCTTTGAACTCACCGAAAACACCAGCCTCACAGGCGAAGTGCTGGTGGATGGCAAAAACATTTACGACAAAGATGTGGATGTGACCGAGGTCCGCAAGGTGGTTGGGCTGCTCGCACAGCGCCCCACACCGCTGCCCATGTCCATTTACGACAACATTGCCTACGGCATGCACATTCACAAAATGAAGAATGACCGCAAGGAATATAAGACCGCGGTACGGCATTATCTCGAGATCGCGGGTCTGTGGGAGGAAGTGCAAAAAAGATTACACGACCCCGCCACCAGCCTCTCCATCGGACAGCAGCAACGCCTCTGCCTGGCCCGCGGCCTGGCCGTTGAACCCGAGATCATCCTCGGCGACGAACCCACCTCTGCGCTGGACCCGATCTCCTCGCAAAATATCGAAAGCCGTTTGATCGAATTGAAACAGCAATACACGACCGTGATTGTCACCCACACCCTGCGTCAAGCCAAACGCCTCGCAGATTATGTTATTTACATGTATCTCGGTGAAGTCATCGAAGCTGGCCCCGCAAAGGAAGTATTCTCCAATCCCAAACACGAACGCACCAGACAATATCTCGAAGGGCAATTCTAAATTCTCCTTTCAACCCGGCAACGATCCGTCTCATCATAAAGACGGTCACAATCAAATTTGAAAAGGATGTGAACCATGGATCTCAACATTTTGTTATTTGTGCTGGTGGGCTTTGTCGCCCAAATGATCGACGGCGCCCTGGGCATGGCCTACGGCGTAAGCTCCAATACCTTCCTGCTTAGTCTGGGGATTCCCCCCGCAGCCGCATCTGCCAGTGTGCACATGGCAGAAGTAGTGACGACGGGCATCTCGGGCTTCTCTCACTGGAAGCTGGGCAATGTAGATTGGAAGCTCGTGCGCCGTTTGTTGGTGCCCGGCGTGATTGGCGGCCTGCTCGGCGCATATATTTTGACCTCAGTAGACGGCAACATCATCAAACCGTACATCGCTGTTTATCTGCTTATCATGGGGCTCGTCATCATTTACAAGGCCTTCACCACCAAAATGCGCGAAAAACCCGATGATTATCATGGGCCGCGCATCAGCCTGCTCGGACTAGTCGGCGGATTCTGTGATGCCATCGGCGGCGGCGGCTGGGGCCCTGTGGTCACATCCACTCTCGTTGCGCGTGGAAAATATCCGCGCATCACCATCGGTTCTGTGAATTTCTCCGAATTTTTCGTCACACTGGGGCAGTCCATTTTGTTCGTGCTCACTTTGAATTTCAAGGAATACTGGCAGATCATTCTCGGCCTGCTCATCGGCGGAGCGATCGCAGCACCCCTCGCCGCCATGTTGACCAACAAACTGCCCATCAAGACTCTAATGATCATGGTCGGCATCATCATCGTTGCACTGAGCATTCGCACGATCATACTCTCAATAAAATAGACTGACCGCTTCACAGTGATACACCGTGCATATCCTGTCTCATGATGGTCATGAGACAGGATATGCACGATATTCAATTTCAGAAGATCGAAATGAGGATATTTTGACGGGTTCCACCGACTCCAAAATCGTAAGCTCAACCATGCAACCCTCTTAAAAAACGGATTTGGACTATAATCACGCCTTGTTCTACCAACAAAGTACATAAAATCCGGCAACATGATCAATCCTGAAGATAATAAATCCACCTCCGTTATTCAGCGAACAACAGATTACGAACCACCGCGAGATATAAGCCATTTCCTTATTGGCCGCCCACTCGCCACTGCTGATGCTCCCCATCAAACAATTGGCAAAGCCATTGGTCTGGCTGTTTTTGCATCTGATGCGCTCTCTTCCACGGCTTATGCCACGCAGGAGATCCTCGTCATCCTTGCTGCGGCCGGTACCATAGCCTTTGGATATGCTTTTCCAATATCCATCGCCATTGTCATCCTGCTTGCCATTGTTTCCCTTTCGTATGAACAAACAATCCATGCCTACCCGGATGGCGGTGGTGCCTACATCGTTTCACGTGATAACCTGGGAGAGTTCCCTGCCCTTACCGCTGCAGCCGCCCTTCTGATGGATTACATTCTCACTGTGTCTGTTTCAATTGCTTCAGGGGTGGCACAGATCGTATCAGCCTATCCCGAACTGTTCCAGTATCGTATCGCTATTGCAATAGCGTGTGTGCTGTTTGTAATGCTGATCAATCTGCGTGGTGTGAAAGAATCGGGGGCGGCTTTCGCCATTCCGACCTACTTCTTCATTGTGTTAATGTTCTTAACCGTCAGCATAGGAATCTTCCGCTATTTCACAGGAACATTGGGTCTGGTAATAGACCCGCCGACCCTTGAACATTTGGGGGAAACAGTTAGCGTTGTAACGCCCTTCCTTCTATTACATGCATTCTCAAGCGGTACGGCCGCATTAACCGGCGTGGAAGCCATATCTAATGGCATTACTGCATTCAAGGAACCCCGCAGCCGTAACGCTGGCATTACCCTGATCTGGATGGCTGTGATTCTTGGATCACTCTTCCTGGGTATCTCATTCCTTACAACTCATATAGGGGCCGTTCCATCAGAGGCAGAGACCGTCATTTCCCAGCTTGCGCGCACAATCTTCAACGGGCGCGGAACTTTATACCTCGGGGTCATCACAGGTACAACTGTTATTTTGATCATGGCTGCTAACACTGCCTTTGCTGATTTTCCACGGTTAAGCGCAATGGCTGCCAAGGATGGTTTTCTTCCACGCCAATTGACTTATCGTGGGAGTCGTCTTGTTTACTCATATGGCATTATTACACTTGCCATTATTGCCTCGCTGTTGATCATTTCGTTCCAGGCCAGTGTTACCCGTCTTATTCCTCTTTATGCAATCGGCGTATTCCTCTCTTTTACACTTTCACAGGCGGGCATGGCGCGCCGTTGGTGGAAAATCGGGCATCTTGCCCCAGGCGTTGAGATCAAGGAGCGTGGCTCTACGATCCGTTACGAAAAGAACTGGCAATTCAAGATGGTTGTCAACGGTTTTGGTTCTCTCTGTACCGCAGTTGTGATGTGCGTCTTCGCGGTCACAAAATTCGAAGATGGCGCGTATATTGTCCTTTTCCTCATGCCCTTGTTGATCGGATTATTCAGCATGATCCATCGCCACTATTCCGGAGTAGCCAGCCGCCTCTCGCTGGAGCACTATGGTGAGCCCCCGCCTTACACAGGCCGCCATCGCGTCATCGTACCCGTTAGCAACGTTCATCAAGGCACGCTGGCCGCCTTGCGATATGCGCACATGTTATCAGATGATGTAACTGCGGTGCATGTCTCCATGGATCCGGATGAGACTGAAAAGGTTCAACGAAAATGGCAGACTTGGGGAAAATCAACGCGTCTTGTGGTCGTGGCATCTCCCTACCGTCTCTTTCTCGAACCGCTGCTTGGATACATCGAAGAGATCATTGCCACCCGACAGTCTAACGAGACCATTACCATTGTCGTGCCACAGTTTGTTCCATCCAAACGAATATTCAATGCGCTACACATGCAAACGGCAGATATGCTGCGCAAGGAATTACTATCCAAGCCAGGTGTCGTTATTACAGACGTTCCCTACCAAATCCCCTAGCAATCATAACAAACAAGATTTGTACTATAATCACGCCCGTTTTATATGTCATTAAGAAAGCCTTTAATTTCGAAAGAGAAACATGCTAACCCCGCAAAATAATCAAACCGAAATCATGCGGCGCGAAAGCGATTACACGCCGCCCAGATCACTCAGCCACTGGATGATCGGAAGGCCGCTTTCCACAGCGGATGCTCCCCACCAGACGATCGGAAAGGCCGTGGGTCTGGCCGTTTTTGCTTCAGATGCGCTTTCATCTACCGCCTATGCCACACAGGAAATCCTGGGTGTTCTGGCAGCGGCAGGCACGATCGCATTCGGATATGTTTTTCCGATTTCCCTTGCCATTGTTGTTCTGCTTGCAATCGTGACCATTTCATACCAACAGACCATTCACGCCTATCCGGGCGGAGGCGGCGCATATATTGTGGCACGCGATAACCTGGGCGAACTTCCCGCGCAGATGGCTGGCGCTGCCCTGCTCACAGATTACATTCTGACTGTGGCAGTGTCTGTTTCATCAGGCGTGGCGCAGATCGTTTCAGCCTACCCAAACATTGAACCTTATCGAGTTGAGATCGCCATCGGGGCGGTACTTCTTATCATGCTGATCAATTTACGGGGAGTCAAAGAATCGGGCGTAGCCTTCGCCATTCCAACTTATTTCTTTATCGTTATGATGTTTATCACCGTAGGCATCGGTCTTTTTCGAGCCCTATCGGGAACACTGGGCACAGTTGTGAATCCCCCTGAATTGGACATCATGCATAGCGTCACGGGTATCTCTGCATTCCTGATCCTGCATGCGTTTGCAAATGGCACCACAGCATTGACCGGTGTAGAAGCGATCTCCAACGGCATCACCGCATTCAATGAACCGCGCAGCCGCAATGCTGGCATTACATTGATCTGGATGTCTCTCATTTTGGGCGCGCTCTTCCTTGGCATCTCGCATCTGACAGGTCAGATCGGAGCTGTGTATTCTGAAGAGGAGACCATCATCTCACAACTGGCGCGTACGGTCTTTAATGGACGCGGGCTGCCTTATCTTGCGGCGATCTGGGGAACAACTGTCATCCTCATTATGGCGGCAAACACGGCCTTTGCTGATTTTCCGCGCCTCGGGGCGCTGGCTGCCAGCGATGGCTTTCTCCCTCGTCAGTTGACCTTCCGCGGAAGCCGCCTCGTATATTCGAACGGCATTATCACGCTGTCCATTATTGCATCCCTTCTCATTATCGCGTTTAAAGCGAATGTGACGCTTTTGATCCCGCTTTATGCCATCGGCGTTTTTCTGTCGTTTTCATTATCGCAATTCGGCATGGCGCTCCGCTGGCGGAAGATCGGCGGCCTCAAGGAAGGCGAAGAGGTATTTGAACGCGGATCGGTTTTGCGCCCCGATGACAAGTGGAAGTCCAAAATGTTGATCAACGGATTTGGCGCATTGTGCACCGTTGTCGTGATGTTTGTTTTTGCAATTACGAAATTCCGCGAAGGCGCATGGATCGTATTGATTCTTACCCCGCTGCTGGTGATGCTCTTCTTCTCCATTCATCGCCACTATACCAGTCTGGCCCACAGTCTCTCCCTGGAAAAATTTGACGGGTTGCCCGCGCGTCAGACGCGCCACCGCGTGATTCTGCCCATTAGTGGTGTACATCAGGGCGCGCTGGAAGCATTAAGATATGCCCGCCTGCTTTCAGATGACGTGACGGCCGTGCACATTTCACTGGACCCCGATGAGACCGAAAAGGTTCAAAAGAAATGGCTGGCATGGGGGGAAGGAACACGCCTGGTCATCCTTGATTCTCCTTATCGGCTCTTTGTTGAGCCGCTGCTTGAATATTTGAAAGAGATCATTGAAAACCGCCAGCCAAATGAGACGATCACAGTTGTAGTGCCGCAGTTCATGCCTTCGAAACGCTGGCATAATCTGCTGCATATGCAAACTGCCAATGTTCTGCGAAGCGAATTATTAAACAAACATGGGGTGGTCGTGACCGACGTGCCCTATCACGTGCATGAAAAGCACATAGCACACCAGGAGTAAATCTTATGAACTTAATTGTTGTTGGTTGCGGCCGCGTAGGCGCTGAGCTATCGTATCGCCTGTTCAAGGGCGGCCATCAAGTCACCATTGTGGATAGTAACAGACAGGCCTTTAATCGTCTGCATCCCGATTTTCGCGGACGCACGTTGGAAGGCGAAGGTCTGGCAGAAAACGTACTCGACCGCGCAGGCATTAAAGAAGCAGACGGCCTCGCCGCCGTCACAAATTCAGATACATTGAATGCGGTTGTGGCCCATACCGCGCGCACGTACTACCATGTCCCTGTGGTGGTGGCACGCAATTACGATCCCAACCTGCGCCCGGTTATTGAATCCTTCGGACTGCAAACCGTCAGCTCCACATTTTGGGGTGCGCAGCGGGTGGAAGAATTGTTGATCAACCCGTCGCAGCGCGTGGTTTATTCCGCGGGCAATGGCGAAGTGGAAGTGTATGAGGTCAGCATCCCTGAAGCCTGGAATGGTCGCCGTTTACGCGAATTAATGGAACCGCTCGAGCAATGCTTTGCGGTTGCCCTCACCCGGGCGGGACGTTCATTTCTACCAGAGTTGGGCATGCCCCTGCAAACCGGAGATATGCTTAATTTCAGCAGCACTTACGACGGTGTCAGTGCGCTCACATCGCGCCTGAATGGAAAGGCGGAGGCTTAACATGTTCGTATTAATCGCTGGAGGCGGCCGCACTGGGGCACGTCTCGCAAATTTGTTATTGAATGAAAATTACAAAGTTCGCCTGGTGGAAAACCGCCGCAACCTGCTTACTCTGTTGCATCAGGAATTACCCACCGAGGTGATCTACGAAGGCAACCCATCGGACCCCAGCATTCTTGAAGCGGCAGGCATCCGCGAAGCGCATGCAGTGGCCTCGGTTACAAGCGACGACTCGATGAATCTAGCCATCAGTTTTATCTCCAAGAAAATGTTTGGCGTGCCGCGCACCATCGCACGCGTCAACAACCCAAACAACGCGTGGCTGTTCGATGAGAAATTTCACGTGGATGTTTCACTCAACCAGGCCGACGTGCTGGCGCACTTGATCCAGGAGGAAATGTCACTAGGTGACATGATGACCCTATTCAAGATCCGCCGCGGACGTTACGCCGTGGTGGAGGAAAAAGTCCCCGCTGGCGCGAAAGCGATTGGTGTGCAGCTCAAAGAAATGGGACTGGCCGAACACTGCGTGATCGCCGCCATCATTCGCGATGGGGTGATGACATTACCCCGCGGCGACAGCGTGCTTCAGGAGCTTGATGAGATCATTGCGGTCGCCAGCCCGGAAGGCGCACATAAGCTTTCCGAACTATTAGCAGACCCAGCTCACCCCGAACGCAACGGCGGCAGAAAAGCCTGATAAACGATAACAGCCTGTCCAAATTTGGACAGGCTGTTTTTATAGTACAACCTAAAATACTCCATAATTACAGCAATAACTGCTTTGCAATGCAGTCAGAACAAAACGTGAGTAAAATTACCCCGACAGTGATTGTCTAACTCAACATGGCAAAAGAATTCCACTACACATGGACATGGGATCTGGAGTCCTCGCCGGAGGCGCTCTGGCCGCTCGCGTCGGACACGAATCGCTTCAACCGAGATACAGGCCTGCCGCCCATGCAACTGCTTGGAATTTCGAACGGCGCAAAACTTGTAAAGTTCAAGATCCCATTGATCGATATTCGTTGGGAAGAAGATCCTTTTGAATGGACCTATCCCTACCGCTTTGGGATCTTGCGCCGCTATAAAAGCGGTCCGCTCGCGGAAATGCGTGTGGATTGCCGTCTTGAACCGTTGCAGCCTTCGGGCACGCGCATCATTTACGATGTGCAGGTCAAAGCGGCGAACATTCTGGGCGATATTGGCATTCCGCTTGCCATTGGCTTTGTCAGTGCGAAACGTTTTGAAAGCACATTTAAACGGTATGACCTCATCACATCCAACATCGGTTCGATCGTGATGAATATCAAGGGGAGAAACCTCTCATCGTCAGGTCAGGCCAGGTTCAAGGTCCTGAGTGAGCGATTAAAAGAACAGGGCGTCGATTCATCCATCCTTAGTCATCTTTATGAATACATGAACTATGCCGACGATCTATCCATCCAGCGCATGAGGCCATACGCGCTTGCAGATGGATGGAAGGCGGATCGCCGCACCGTATTGGAGTCGTTCCTGCGAGCCACGCGCACAGGCCTGCTCGATATGTATTGGGATATTCTCTGCCCCGAATGCCGCGGCGTCACCGATGATTATGCACGGCTGAGCGACCTGCATGCCACGGCACATTGCAACACCTGCCAGATCGATTTCACAACAAACTTCGATCACAATGTTGAAGTGATCTTTCGACCCAACTCGGCGGTGCGGCCCGTGGATGCCACCGTGGAATTTTGCGTGGGCAGCCCGCAGCGCCAGCCGCACATTGCATTTTCGCTCACCGTGCCGCCGCACGAGCAGCTTCCTTTTTCAACCGTGCTCAATGAAGGGCGTTATTCCCTGCATGCCTCGGAAATTCCCGGCACGCAGATATTGCTTGCAGCGAATGACGGCCTGGAACAGATCGATTTTCGCGCGAGACTCAACGGATGGCCGACAGGCATCACAAAGTTGGGACTCAGCCCAAACGTTCGCCTGATCAATGACACCGATTCAACCCTGACCTTTGAACTGGTGCGTACCGCCTGGTCAGATCAGGCGGCGACAGCAGCAGACGTGACCACACTGCAAGTCTTCCGTGACCTGTTCTCAAGTGAAGTGCTGCGCCCCGGCGAAGAAATTTCAGTCGGCGCGACCACGCTAATGTTCACCGATCTGCGCAACTCAACCAGACTTTATCGTGACATCGGCGATGCGCCCGCCTTCGGACGTGTGCGCGAGCACTTTGAAATCCTCGAACAAGCTGTGACCGCGGAAGGCGGTTCCATCGTCAAGACCATGGGCGATGCGATCATGGCGGCATTTCGCAACCCTGTCTCGGCCGTGCGCGCGGTTTGGAATGCGCAAAAACAGATCTCCGCAAGAGGCGAGCCGCCGCTTTCCCTCAAGGTCGGCATCCATCACGGGCCATGCATTGTTGTAAATCTAAACGACAGACTCGATTATTTCGGCTCCACTGTGAACATCGCCGCGCGCCTGCCCAACTTCTCCGTTGGCGGTGAAGCGGTTTTATCTGAATCGATTCGCAACGATCAGGAAGTGATCGAATTCCTCGAAAAGAACGCGCCGCCCAATTCGCTTACCCGCTTTCAAGGTGATATTCGCGGCTACGACCAATCAATCGAGTTGTGGCGGGTCAGGATACAGTAGAAGCGTATTTTCATCTTCTTCTCCTTTCGATTTTTATTCGGCGTATCTGTATGACGAAAGGGAAAATGGAATGTTCCCCTAAAACTTTTTTTTCCAATCAAATCAGCGGCTCGAAACCAGGTCCTCCAGCAAGGCAACCAGTTTTTCCCCGATCACTGCCCGGCTAAAATTCTCCTCCAAATATTTTCTTCCCTTTAAACCTAGTGCACGGCTTTGCGCGAATCAGCCGCAAGCCTGCGGATCGCATTTGCCAGTTCAACCGCATTTCCGGGCTCCGCAAAAATCCCACATGCTGCAGCCTCAACCACTTCACGGATCACACCGTCAATTGCAAGAACCACAGGGCGTCCCGCAGCCATATAGTCGAACACTTTGTTCGGGTAGGTCGTCTTATATTCTTCAAGCGGTTTGAGGATCGCAATACAAGCATCCGCGCCTGCAAGGGCTGCTGCCATCTCGGTCTTCGGCACCGACGGCAGAAAGGTCACATTCGATAGATTCATCTTCTCCGCCTGCGTTAATAGCGCGGGCTTTTCCTTGCCGTCACCAAGCAACACGATCTGAATATTCTTTTCGTCAGCCAGCAAACCCGCCGCATCCAAAACAACATTGAGATCGTTCGACATTCCATGCGCACCGGCATAGAGCGCAACGAATTTATCCGTTAACTGATTCGATTGGCGGAATGCCGAGCCGTCATCATCGGGATCGAACATGGATGGGTCTGCGCCGTTGGGAATTAATTTCACCCGCTTCGCGCCGCGGCTGGTCACTGGTTGCAAAAACCCAGGGCTGTTGACCATCACCTGATCAGCGCGGCGATACAGGAATCGCTCCAGCCATTCGGAGAGAAAGATCAAAATGGGATTCTTCAACACACCCACTGCGATCGCAAACTGCGGCCACAAGTCGCGCACCTCGAACAAAAACTTCGCGCCTTTGAAGCGTGCCAAAACCCAGGCAGTCACTCCCTGAAAAATCGGCGGCGACGTGCCCCAGACCAGGTCAACATTTTTTACGCCAAGCCCAACCCAAAAAGATGAAAGCATAAATGAAAAAAAAGCGAGGATGCGATGCAAAAAGGATTTATGATGCGCATCGTACACGGTCGCGCGCAAAATGGTCAAATCTCCTCCACCCGCTTGATCATCCTCCACTTTGAAGGAGGTTCCCGTAATATAACTAACCGGTGAAGCGATCACGGTCACTTTATGTCCACGAGTTGTCAGCAGGCGTGCGAATTCATGGTGGCGTGTGCCACCCGGTTCGTTGAGAGATGCGAATGCCTGGTGAATGATGAGGATATGCATGGGAGGGCGATAACCAAAGGACAGAGAATGGAAGATTATTTCTTCAACATCCATTCCCGTCCCATTTTTTATTTCTTCTCGATGATTATAACTGGCTCTGACGGCCAGCCTTCCTTTGCAAAACGGACGACCAAATCGGCAAGTTCACGCGGCACGACATTTTTATTTTTCACATCTTCCAACGACATCCACAGCGGCTGATAAGAACCGTGTACGGGATTGAATTCGCCATATTCCTCGCCCGTGCCTGTGCCAAATTCCCCGCCAAATCTTTTAGCTAAAAAATAATACTGCGGTCTTTCGCCAAAGTGTACATCCGCCACCTTTTGTTTGATCTCCACCTGAATACCCAATTCCTCTTCCGCTTCACGAATGGCGGCCTGCTCCGGGCTCTCGCCTTTGTCCACACCGCCGCCGGGGAAGGTGAAATAATGCAGCCCCGCGCGGTGACGTTCGATCAGGGCAAGTTTGTCATCTTCGATCAGGATAATGCCGGAACGTATTCTCATGTTTATCTCCCAGTGACCTTCCAAAGTCTGCAGACTTTGGCCTCCCGTCAAGCAAGTAATTCTCTTGTTCGATCCACGTCGTCATATATTTTTTCGATCAACGCTTCCACCGAATTGAATTTTAATTCATCCCGAATTCTGGCAACAAATTCCAATCTCAAGCTTTGGCCGTAGATATCGCGGTCGAAATCAAGCAAATAGGCTTCGAGACTGGGATCCTGTCTTTCGGGGGTGAATGTTGGATTGAAGCCGATGTTGGTGGCGGCCATGAATTTTTCTTCGCCAAGATGTGCCCAGCAGGCATAGATGCCATTGGACGGTGCGGCTTTTTGCTTTGAGTAATCCACATTGGCAGTGGGAAAGTTGATGGTGCGTCCACGGCCTGCGCCGCGAATGACCACTCCGCTCATGCTGTATTGATACCCAAGTAATTTCGCGGCTTCGACGACGTTCCCGGTGGCGACCAGCTTTCGGATTTCTGTCGAGGAGATCACTCCACTTTCATCGCTGAGCGCATCGACGACTTCGACAGTGTAATCCAATTCCTTTCCAATTTCGGTGAGACGCGCGGCATTGCCTTCGCGCCCCTTGCCGAGGGCAAAGTCATAGCCAATGAGCAGGTGTTTGAGGCCAAGACTCTGCTTGAGTTGAGTCATATATTCATAGGCAGTGGCAGTTGAAAGGTCCCGTGTGAAGCGCTGGGTAATAACATGGTCCACGCCCAGATTGATCAAATGGTCCGCGCGTTCCTCGGGTGTGGTCAGGCATTTGATCTCGTGTCCGCTTAAGACCGTGGCGGGGTGTGGAAAAAAGGTAAGCACGACCGCGGGTTCAGCCTGCGCGTGCGCATCGTGGACCAGCTTTTGGATGATCCGCTGATGCCCGCGATGAACACCATCGAAAACACCGACGGTGAGCCATGCATTTTGCGTGGAGACTTCTTCAAGGGAATGATAATGTCGCATCATATTAAAAAAGCCGCCGATATGGCGGCTTTCCATCGTCATTGCGAGAAACGTTCTTCGTACACCGCCCTCGCAATGACGAAATGTTTAGTCTGAAGTGAAGAATACTTTTTTGGGCTGCCATTCATGGGTGCCATCTTCAGCTGTGGCAAGTTCCATGAGCGCAACCAGTTCACCTTGTGTGCTGACGCCGCGCACTTTGGTTTCTGTGGGTTCACCCACAACCTTGACGCGATGCCCGTGGCGAACACCTTCGACTTCATCGGGGTTGAGTTCCACGGCGGGCCAATCGCCAAGCGCTTCAGCGGCGGGAATCAGGTATTGATACCAATTACCTGCGGTGAAAGCTTCCTGCAATTTTCGCAAAGGCACGGAGTCGCGCAGTGAGAAACGTCCGCTCTTGGTGCGGCGCAAGCCGACAAGATATGCGCCGCATCCGAGCATGACGCCGAGATCGTTCGCAAGGGAACGAACATAGGTGCCGGATGAACAATGCACATCAATCACCACTTCGGGCGGAGTCCACTCGAGCACTTCGAGATGATGGACTGTGATCTTGCGCGGCGCAAGATCCACTTCCTCGCCCTGACGCGCCATTTCATAGGCTTTGCGTCCCTGCACTTTTACGGCGGAGTAGGGAGGAGGAGTTTGTTCGATCTCACCGATAAATGTTTTCAATGCTTCTTCGAACTGTGATTCTGTGACATTGACCGGGTCTTTTGTGGGAGTAACTTTTCCTTCAGCATCGAAGGTGTCGGTTGAGCCGCCCAGGCGGATGATGGCCTGATATCTTTTATCTGAAGCAGATACATATTCGCTCAAACGCACCGCCGGGCCGACAAGGATGACGAGCACACCGGAAGCGCGCGGGTCTAATGTGCCGGTGTGACCGGCGCGTCGCAACCCCGTCCCATTGCGGATGGCCTGAACCACATCATGTGAAGTCATACCGACAGGCTTATCCACAACGAGGGCGCCTGAAATGGCATTCTTAATATCCTGACTATTCATCTTACATTCCTCCTTCGAGTTTTCGATAGCTAATTATGACATAATCGTCTTATTTTACAACACGTACTAAGGTCATGTAATTTTAGTCGTAGTTTACAGATTCAACATCTCAAATGTCTTCGCAAGGACTTCCTGCTGGATATTCTGCAAGCTGCCTTCGATATCTGCTCCTGCGGCCGCGGCATGACCACCGCCTTTGAAGTGCTTCGCGATCTGCGAAACATCCAACCCGGATTCCAATGCGCGCCATGAAATTTTCACGTGATTATCGCTTTGTTCCACAAATACCATTCCCACCTTGTTCCCATCGATCGCTGAGATCATATTGATCAAGTCAGCATCGTCATTACCGCCATATCCCGCGGACTTGCGGTCTTCCAAAGTAAGCGTGCCCCAAACGACTCCATTCCTGCTCTGAAGGCTGGAAAGTCCGGCGCCCCAATAACGTGCGGCAGGAAATGACTTGTTTACCAATGCGCGCATGTATATCTCGGGCATATCCACACCTGATTCCATTAAAGTGGCTGCCTGGCGAAGGGCATCCGGTGTGGTGTTGGAGGTGCGAAAGCCAAGCGTATCGGTAATGATACCTGTCAGCAATGCGGCCGCAACCGGCTTGGTGATCTTCAAGCCCCAGGCAGGCAGGTGCGTAGTGAGGATCGCAGCAGTGGCAACTTCATCCGCTTCGATCAGATTAAGCTTTCCAAATTTTTCGTTGGTCTTGTGGTGATCTATATTGATATCGGGCTGGCCAAAATTCTCAAAAATCTTTCCTGTACGTTTGAAATCGGCGCAGTCTACAGTGATGAAGGTGTCATGATTTCCCTGCGGCTCCTTCACAATGAACTGACTTCCCTCCAGATATTTGAATGAGGCAGGGACTCCATCCACCAGGACCATTTGCACGGATTTACCTGCATCGCGCAGAGCCAGACCCAGTCCAAGCAGCGAACCAATTGCATCCCCATCCGGTCGAACGTGCGATACGATGACAATCTCTTTCGCCGCACTTAGTCTATTTTTTATCTCCCCTGAGAGTTGACTGTCCACTTATGTTTATCCTCCATATATAAAAAAATAAGGGGCGCATTTTGAAACGCACCCCTTTTACATTATTTCTTTTCTCTTAACCCAGCCAGAACTTTTTCGATGTGGTCTGCATTCTCCGGAGTGGGATCCCAATGGAATCGCAATCTTGGAAATGCGCGTACCTCCACCCGGGAGGAGAGAGTCCGCCTGAGGAAGCCGGAAGCAGATTCAAGTCCGGCGAGGATCTCGGCGGAGCGCCCGGCGCCTTCAATGGCTGAGACATAGACATCCGCGTAGGCGAGTTCCCTGTCAATCGTAACATCAGTTACGAAAATCTGGTGTAAACGCGGATCATTGATTTCGCGGATCAACAGTTCCGATAATTCCTGACGGACACGATCCGCAATGCGTTGTAAACGAATTCCTGATGGCATGAGTTTGCCTCACATTCGTCATTGCTGTGAGCAGGAAAGCCACCCACACAATGACAATACTATTATTTAAGAATTTTCAACGATATAACAAACAAGCTGGTCACCGGCTTCGATGTCATTAAAGCTCTTGAAACCGACACCGCATTCGTATCCCTGACGAATCTCTTTCACATCTTCCTTTTCATGGCGCAGGGAGGAGAGATCACCTTCGTAGATCATATCTGCACCGCGGAAGAGACGCACACGCGCGCCGCGTCTGAGTTCGCCATCGGTCACCTTGCAGCCTGCAACCTTGCCAAACTTGGAAGCAGAGAAAGCAGCCAGCACCTGTGCGCGGCCAACGACTTTCTCGACAAGTTTCGGCGCAAGCATGCCTTTGAGCGCCTTCTCGATATCCTCGGTCATGCGATAGATGATCTCATACAAGCGGATGTCGACGCCTTCTTTTTCAGCAAGACGGCGTCCATCCACATCGGCCTGGACATTGAAGCCGATGACAATCGCCTTCGATGCCGCCGCCAACATTACGTCATTGTTGCTGATGTTGCCGGTTTCAGCATGCAGGATGTGAAGCCCGATCTCGCCTTCCCCGAGCTTGTTCAACTCACCCATGATCGGGTCAAGCGAACCTTGAACATCGGCTTTGATGATGAGATTGAGTCCCTTGGCTTCGCCAGCTTGAACATTGGCGAACAGGTCTTCAAGTGAAACTTTCTTCTTGGTCTGCGAGAGAGTCTTTGCAGCTTCGGTGCGCTCTGAAACGATATTGCGCGCTTCTTTTTCAGAATCGACCACTTCGAAAATATCTCCAGCGGAGGGCATGCCGCTTAACCCCATTACAGCCACCGGCGTGGATGGACCGGCCTTCTTGATCGGTTTACCTTTGTAGTCGGTGATGGCGCGCAGTTTTCCGTAGGCGGTTCCTGCCACGACGATGTCACCAGCTTCAAGGGTCCCGTTTTGAACGAGCAAGGTCGCAAGGACACCTTTGGATTTATCCAATTCGGCTTCGATCACGGTGCCGATCACTTTTCCATTTGGATTGGCTTTGATATCGTTGCTGTCTGCCACAAGCAGAATGCCTTCGAGCAGGTCATCGATACCCTGCTTTTGTTTCGCAGAAACAGGGATGACCATGGTGCTGCCACCCCATTCATCGGGGACGAGTTCGAGTTCGGCTAGTTGCTGCTTTACACGATCCGGATTGGCATTCGCCTTATCCACTTTGTTCAGCGCAACCATCAAAGGTACGCGCGCAGCTTTTGCATGGGCAATGGCTTCGCGAGTCTGCGGCATGACGCCATCATCAGCAGCGACAACGAGCACCACGATATCAGCGCCCTGGGCACCACGGGCACGCATTTGTGTGAACGCGGCATGGCCCGGGGTATCGAGGAAGGTGATCAAACGTCCCTTCTTCTCAACCTGATATGCGCCAATGTGCTGTGTAATTCCACCAGCTTCACCAGCAGCAACTTCTGTGGAACGAATGGCATCCAACAGACTGGTCTTACCGTGATCGACGTGCCCCAAAATGGTGATCACAGGCGGGCGTGTTTTCAGAAATGCATTATTCTCCCCAGCGATCATCTGACGCCAAAGAGGCACTTCCCCCACTTCCACCTTGCCAGCTTCCTCTTCCACTGTTTCAAGGATGGCTTCAAATCCATATTCGCCGACCACGATCGCAGCCGTGTCAAAATCCACGGTCTGATTAATGGTCGCCATTACACCATTTGTCATTAATTTTTTAATGAGGTCAATTGGGCTTTTTTCGATCTTTAGAGCCAGGTCACGAATGACAATGCTGGCAGGTAATTCAAGTTTATTTCCGTTGCTGCTCATAGGCCACCTCCATCTACTAGTATGCGGACCTCATCTTGCAGAATCCGCGAAATCTTCAATGCACCAGCGGGAGGCCTGTGAGCGAGTGGCTAATCGTTCACATGGCGTTAATTGCTGGCCTCTGCCCCATCAAGAGGCAAAGTATTAATAAATTCTTCCAGTCGAGCGCGGTCATCCGCGGTCAACTCCGCTTTGAGCGCATGCGCCAAAGCTCCCCTCAAACCACGCACCCAGCAATCACGCTGGTCATGCAAATAAGCACCTCTTCCAGCTGCTTTGCCGGTTGGGTCAACCCTCACCCCATTATCCGTGCGCACGATCCGCACCATTTGCCGTTTGGGCAGGGTTTCGCGGCATCCCACGCAGGTCCGCTGGGGCACATGTTTTACACGTTGGGCAGGTTTTTTGGTCACCTTCAATATACCTACCTCCCTCATAAAAAAGAGGGAGGAACCATTTATTCCCAGTCACCTTCGACTTCGCCGCCGCGCTTGTGAATCTTGCGGCCGACGACAGTGCCCAGGCCTTCATCGAATTCCAATTCAACAGCCTTCTTCTTGCCCTTCTTGCCCTTCTTCTTGTCGCCGCTGGCGTCTTCCTCTGCGGGGCGTGTACCTTGGAAGATTTCAGGCTTCATCTTGAATAATTCATCCAGCGAGACGCCATCTTTCGCGTGCTCTTCATCTTCTTCGACAACCTTCTTCGCGTCTTTCTTCCCTTCGGCCTGCTTCTTCGTAGCCGGTAATTCCTCCGCTGCAACCGGCTCAACAGGAGCAGTTTCAACAGCAACAGGTTCCACGACGGCGACAGGAACTTCTTCAACCTTCACAGGCTCGGGTTCAGGTTCGGGGAATGTAAGTACGGCAAGTGATTCTTCAACGTTCTGCATGGCCTTTGAACCAATGCCCGGCAATCCAAGGACTTTGTTGGGTTCGGTCTTGAGCACGAACATCAATTGACCGACGGTTTCAAACCCGGCTTCAGTGAGGATGTTAAAGATATGTTCCTTCATGCCAGCCTGCTCGAGTGGCATTTGGAATGCAGAAGCTGGGATATCCGCGCGTGCAGCGACAGTGCGTTCCTCTTCCACGCGTGCGGCTTCTTCTTTGATCTGGATCGTACGACGTTCCACACGGTCGATGAATTGACCCAGTGCGGTGTATTCTTCCGGTGTGATCGCGCGGCCTTCGGCCTTCTTGGCCAGGACTTCCTGCATTTGCGGAATGGCTTCCACAGCGGCGGGGAGCATGGCGGCAAGTTCCGCGTTGTTCTGTAATTTATCGAGCGTATCTCCGGCAGCTTCGGTCAGTGACTTGATGTCGATGCGCCAACCGGTCAATTTTGCGGCGAGACGGGCATTCTGACCATCGCGGCCGATCGCAAGGCTCAACTGATCTTCACCAACGACCACAGTGGCTGTGCGGGCGCCCTCGGTATCCACAAGATAAACGCCGTTCACACGCGCCGGGCTGATGGCTTTCGAAATATAAGTAATGGGGTCTTGATCCCATTGGATGATGTCGATCTTTTCGTCGTGCAATTCCTTGACGATGGCTTGGATACGCACACCCTTGATACCCACACAAGCGCCGACCGGGTCAATGCCGGGTTGTGTGGCTGAAACAGCCACCTTCGCACGCGCACCTGGTTCACGCGCAATCGCGCGGATCTCAACAATGCCGTGATAGATTTCGGGAACTTCATTCTCAAGTAAGCGACGCAGGAAGTTACGATGTGCGCGGGAGAGGATGATCTGCGGTCCGCGTGTGCCATCTTTAACTTCCATGACAACTGCGCGAATGCGATCATGCAATTTGAGTCTCTCACCGGGGATCTTCTGGTTATTCGGCAGGATACCTTCAGCCTTCATATCGAGACCGACCGTTGCGCTCTGCGCATTGCTGGCCTGAACGAGACCTGAAACGATTTCGCCAACCTGGCGTTCGAAGTACTGCATTTGATTGGAACGTTCCGCTTCACGGATACGCTGCTGGATCACCTGACGCGCAGTTTGCGCGGCAACACGGCCGAAATCTGCCGGGGTGGTTTCAACCAAAACCATGTCGCCAACCTGGACGTCTGGTTTTACTTTTTGAGCCTCACCCAACAATACCTCGGTACGTGCGTCCACGATCGAATCTTCGACCACTTCCTTCTCGGCGTATACAGTCACTTCACCGGTATCAGCGTCGAGTTTGGCTTCCACATGCTGCGCGGTGGATGCACTCACAGCGCGGCGATACGCGGAAACCATTGCCGATTCGATTGCGGAAACAACCACATCCTTGGCAAGTTGTTTTTCTTCCAGCACTTCATTGAAAGCCAATGCAAATTCGTTTTTAGCCATGCTACCTACTCCGTTAACTCCTGTTCCATACAAGCAGAAAAGTGGGGGTAACCCACTTTTCGATGTCGTCTCTATTGGGTTTTCCGTCCGCGCGAGATTTTAGCATAGAGACATGGAAGGCGCAAGGTACCGGACGAAAGAGAATCTCATCCTTGACATCACCACAATTCTGCGTAAAATACCGCTCAACATGTACACACCCACCCGAAGCAAAAAACCACACCAACACTTTTTCGGAATGGCCGTGTTTATACTTTTTGTGAAGTAGAGAGTCGCTTTTAGCGGCTCTCTTTTTTTATATCCACACAGCCCAAAGGAGAGAATATGTCCGCAGAAACAAAACCCGCCATCATCGGCTTCCTGCCCGATGACACCCCGCCCGTCGGTGCAATGCTCAGTCTTGGCTTTCAGCAATTCCTTACGATGTTTCCCGCCACTGTATTGGTCGCCATTCTGACCAAGTTCGATGTGGGGATCACATTGCTTGCCTCGGGTCTTGGAACCATCATTGCCCTGCTGGTTTCAAAGCGCAAGATCCCGATGTACTACGGCTCATCATTCTCATACATCGCGGTCATCATCACGGTCATGAATAAATTCGCACCCGATTGTTATAACTCCACAGCTACATATTGTCCGGAAGGAGTGAAGATCGTTCAGGTGGGTATCATTCTGACAGCCGTATTCGAAATTCTCATCGGACTGCTCATCATGCGGATTGGAAAAGCCGCACTCGACCGCGTACTTCCTCCCATTGTCACTGGCTCGATGGCGATGGTGATCGGTATTGCCCTCGCCAATGCCGCCTTGGGAAATGCCGGCAATTGGGCCGCCCCTGAATTGGCAGCCACCACCTGGACAGTCGCTTTCATTACAATGATCGCAACCGTTCTTTTCTCTGTGTATCTGCAAGGCAAGGGCTTGATCGGCATGCTTCCAATTTTATTCGGTGCGGTCTTCGGCTATCTCGTTTCCATTCCCTTTGGATTGGTTCACTTCGAGAATGTAGCCAGCGCCAGTTGGTTTGAATTACCAAAATTCACCTTGCCAGCCTTCGACAACCCCGAAGCCTGGGGCATGGCGCTTAGCATTGCGCTCATCTTCATTGCAACAGTGCCCGAATCCACGGCGCATCTTTATCAGATGAGTTTATATATCGATGAACTCGCAGCAGAGATGAAACGCAAGCCCTATAACATCAAGGAACTCATCGGCCTTAACCTTGTCGCAGATGGTTCAGACGATATTATTGTCGGCATGCTTGGCGGATGCGCCGGTACGAATTACGGCGAAAACAATTCCCTTATGGCGATCACACGCAATTACTCCACCGCCGTATTAATGACTGCAGGTGCCATGGCCATGGTATTTGGCTTCTTCGGCAAACTGGTGGCGCTGGTCAACACCATGCCCGCGGCTGTGGTCGGCGGGTTAAGCATCTACCTGTTCGGAGTCATCGGCATGCAGGGCGTGGCACTTATCCAATCGGAAAAAGTCAACCTGTTCGATCCGAAACAATTGGCAGTTGGTGCCATTATCTTGATCTGCGGCATCGGCGGCAATTTGGCCCTGCCCAACGGTGTGTTCCCGTTCAACATACCTTTCCTATTCCCAAATGGCATTCCTGCCATCGTTTTCGCCGCCATCCTCGGCATCTTAATCAACTCGATCTTCCTGATCTTCAAAACCCCACCCGTTCGCGGTGACTAAAAAGCAGGGGATTGGGAACGGACTCCGCTCCCAATCCCCTTTTAGCTCGCTTCTTTCTTAACCTGATATCTGATACTGGAACCCTGACACATGATCCAACTCCCCGGCCTGATTGACCCGCATGTTCACCTGCGCGAACCCGGCGCAACTCACAAGGAAGATTTCGACTCGGGCACATCCGCCGCACTGGCAGGCGGCGTGACCATCGTGCTTGCCATGCCAAATACCAAGCCGCCCATCTTCGATGCGGATACGCTCGACCTTGCGTTGAATGCCGCAAAGCAAAAGGCGCGCTGTGATTACGGTCAATACGTCGGCGCTGGGCCTGATAACTCGGACTGGACCAGCCACAAGGCGGAGTCTGATCGTGCGGCGGGTTTGAAAATGTATCTCGATTCGACATTCGGCGAATTGCGTCTCGATGATATGACTCTCTGGAGTCCGCATTTTGCGAATTGGCCGAAGGATTTGCCCATCGTTGCGCACTCGGAAAGCCGCAGCATGGCCGCCGCCATTTTGTTCGCTGCGATCCATGACCGCCCTGTGCACATTGCGCATATTTCATTAAAAGAGGAAGTTCTGCTCATTAGGGCCGCCAAGGAACGCGGAATCAAAGTGACCTGCGAAGTCTGCCCGCATCACCTGTTCCTCTCGAAGGATGATATTCCCGCCATTTCGCATGGGCATCCCGGCCGCGGCGAAGTGCGTCCGCGCCTCGCTACGAAGGAAGATGTGGATGCCCTGTGGAAAAACATGGATGTGATTGACTGTTTCGCCACCGACCATGCCCCGCATACCATTTCTGAAAAGGATTCGGACAATCCGCCGCCTGGTTTTCCCGGACTTGAGACCTTCCTTCCTTTAATACTCACCGCTGTACAGGATGGACGCCTGACGATGGACGATGTCATTGCAAAGATGCATACCAACACAAAACGCATCTTCAAACTGCCCGAACAGCCCGAAACCTGGGTAGAGGTAGATGAGAACGCCCAATATGAAATCAAGGCGTCCGAGCAGTTTACCCGCTGTAATTGGACTCCTTTTGAAGGTTGGAAGGTGAGGGGTCGTGTCCGCAAGGTGGTGCTGCGCGGTAAAACGGCATTTGAAGACGGGAAAATTTTGGCTGAGCTGGGTTACGGGAAAAACATTCGTTTTTTCAACTGACCGATATCTCCGCCAAGCTTTATAGTTCAATTGCTTTTCAATAAGATGCATTTGAGCGGACCTATTCACGGGTCCGCTCATCCTTTTTATGCGAGTACGCATAAATTTGAAGGACATCTCCAGATTCAAATTTATGCCTTCATTATTTTAAACACGATAAAAAACATCTCATTTCAAGTTTGTTAATTTTCCCCCGTCTCTTTTTTCAATCTCATACGTTAATTTAATAAATACAGTATCGTTTAAAAAGAACACTACATTTCACGGGTGTGAAATCAAATTCATGTAACATGGAGGTGCATTGGGGCGGGTAATCGTCATGTAATGTTGGGACCGTACGTATCTGTTTTTTTCAAATCAAAATAGGAGACTTATTTAAATGAGCAAGAAACTTTTTACCCTTTTGCTGGTGGCTATGTTCGCCCTAGCCCAATTCAGCGCGGCCTCCGCTGTTGCGGTGGCTGGCGATGCCTCTATCACCAATATTCCCACCTTCGCCAACGCCGTGAGCGTGGACGTTGACTGGGCCGTCACCGGTATGGCCGCCGGCACCAAGAACGTTCTCATCTGGAGCCGCATCCAGAACGCTGTTCCTGTAGCCTATTCCAACTGCACTTTGATCGCCACGATCATCGGCACCAGCGATGCCAGCGGAACCTTCACCTACACCCTGCCCGCCACCGTGAACGGCGATGTGGTCGAGTTCATCGTCACTGTGGATGACGACGTCTGCGGCGGCGGCACCGAGTACATTCCTGTGGCCGGCGACGACCCCATGGGCGACACGACCGTGGACACCTTCGGACCCGTCTTCTGGAAGTTCAATCCCCCGACGAAAGCAGTGACCGCCTTCGATGCCACTCCCGTAGCCTGCAACACCTTCGAGATGTGGGCGCTCGGCACAGATCGTTGGTTATTGCCCTCCACCATCGGCTACTCCGGCATAGGCGATTGGAAGCCCTCGGTGACCGGCAGCTTCGCGGTGCCCGCTCCCATCGGCCCGGCTGAAGACCTGTTCTCCTGGCCCTTCGCCCTGCCCGCCACCGCTTCCGGCGCATGGACCTTCTCCGTCTATCCCGAAGATATGGCTGGCAATCAGAGTGGAGGAGGCCCCTACTACTTCCGCAATGCCTATGGCATTCAGGCCGGCGAAACGGATGACTGCACCGACTTCCCGGATGTGGGCGGCCACGAATATGAACTGTACGTGCGCTACCTCGCCACCCTCGGCTTGGTCAGCGGCTTTGCCGATGGCACCTTCGGCCCCGACAACACCCTCACTCGCGCCGAAGCCGCCACCCTCATTGAGATCTCCAACGGCTACGATGAGACCACCCTGCCTGCCGCTCCAACTGCGGCCTGCACCTTCACCGATGTTGCAGCCACCGATTGGTTTGCCGGCTGGGTCTGGCAGGCTTGCGCGGACGGCTACATGAACGGTATCGGCGGCGGGTTGTTCGACCCGAACAACCTTCTCACCCGCGGCCAGATCGTCACCATCCTCAACAATGTGGCCGATGCCTCCCCGCTTTTCTACGGCGGTTTCATTGGCACCGGAAGCGTTGTTGCTGTCGCTTGGGGCTCTCCCGCTCCGTACCCGCTTCGCACTGCCGCCTGGACGGACGTTTCCATCGGCGCTTACTACGCTACTCCTGTGGTGCAAGCCTATGGCTGGGGTGTGGCCGAAGGCACGAGTGCAACCACCTTCTCGCCGGACCAACCCGTCACCCGCGGCGAATTCGCCTCCATGCTCTACCGCGCTTTGAGCCGCATCGGCTAACCTTTCCCTGCAAGTCGTTTCGTTTGAGCGGATCCTTTCACGGGTCCGCTCATTCTTTTTATTCATCTTCCATGGTGTTCCCATATAGGACACTTGTACCATCTGAAATTGACCTTTCCCATTACCTTTATCCCACTCGCATTAATTGACTCATCCTGCATCCCTCCATAAAATGGATAAAGTTCAGACAATCATTTTTTGAAAGACTGAATCATCCATTTTTTATTTTATACAAGGAGAAAGAAATGAACAAAAAGGTATTTATCGTTTTATTACTGGTGGTCTTCATGCTCGCGCAATTCAGCATGGCGTCTGCCGCCGCTGTTAGTGGAGATGCATCCATTACCAGTATCCCTGCTTTTCTGCCGCTCAAACAAAATCTCGATGTGGAATGGGCTGTAAGTGGCATGCCCGCTGCAGGGACAAAATATCTGCTTATGTGGGGAAGAGAATATCCATCCGCAACCTATGATGTCGCAGATTGCAAGCAGGTTGAGATGCTTACGGGTCTCACCGATGCAAGTGGCGCATTCGCCTATGATTTCATTGGAACCAACATCGTTTTCTCAATGAGCGATGGTGATGTCTTTGAATTCACCCTCACCGTAGACACCGACACCTGCGCAGGCGCTCCAGTCCTCCCTGCAGGTAACTCTGTCATGGGTACTGTTACTATTGATAATCAGACACCGGCTGTTTGGGGAGGCAACCCGCCATCCCTTTCAGCGGCCAACGTTATGGATCATACGGTAGCCTGTAACACTTTCGAATACTGGGCTGTTGCCTCTGACCGCTATGGGCTTGGCGCGGATGAAACCTATTCTGGCCTCGTTTCATGGGGAGAGACTATCAACGGCACATTTGCCCCGACTCCGCCAATTGGCAAGGCCCAGGATACGCTTTCATGGGTATATACCTTCCCTTCTACTGCCAGTGGCCAATGGACGTTTTACATTCATCCGAAAGACGGCGCCAACAACAGCGGCCTGATACCAAAGATCTACCGCCTCACACTCCCCATCGAACCGCAGGAATTGGAAGACTGTGCCACATTCAGTGATGTCAGCGGTCATGCGGATGAAGTGTACATCCGCTACCTCGCGACCCTTGGCCTGATCAACGGCTTCGCCGATGGAACCTTCGGCCCCGATGCCACCCTTACCCGCGCCGAAGCCGCCACCCTCTTTGAAATTTCCAACGGTTACGACACAACCTCTCTGCCTGCATCCGCCCCGGCAGGCTGTGAATTCACCGACGTTGCCGCTTCCGATTGGTTCGCTGGTTGGGTCTGGCAGGCCTGCGCTGACGGTTTCATGAACGGCGTGGGCGGCGGTCTCTTCGACCCCAATAACCTCCTCACCCGTGGACAGGTCGTCACCATCATGAACAATGTCGCCAACACAACTCCCTCCGGCGGCTACCTGAATACAAACAGCATAGTGAACAACCTTTGGAATCACTTCATCATAAAGCCGATCCTCACCGCCTCATTTACTGATGTCGCTGTCGGCGCATACTATGCCGAACCCGTGATTCAGGCCTACGGTTGGGGTGTTGCAGACGCAACATCTGATACTACCTTCTCACCCGATCAACCTGTCACCCGCGGCGAATTCGCCAAGATGCTTTATCGTGCCTTAAGCCGCGTCGGATAATTATTTCCCGCAAAATTCAATTCCTTTTGGGCGGGCCCGTGACGGGTCCGCCCATTTTCGTCCCCACCAATTTCAAAATTGTCCGTCTTCGCCAGTCTCTTTTTGACATCTCAAACGTTATAATGATATAGGGTTTATATAATTACCCTCATTCAAATTTCACTAAGGAGTAGTAATAATGAAGAAAGTAAGTACCGTTTTGCTTTTGGCTGTGTTCGTGCTGGCTCAATTCAGCATGGCTTCCGCCGCCGCCGTCGCTGGCGATGCCTCCATCACCAGCCTCCAGTCCTTCACAGACTGGAACAATGTTGATGTCGAATGGGCCGTCAGTGGCATGGCCGCCGGAACCAAGAACGTCCTCCTCTGGGCGCGCGAATATCCTGCCGCCGCATATGTTGCAGCCGATTGCCAGCCCATCGCCGTCATCAACGGCACGAGCGATGCCAATGGCACCTTCGGTTATGATTTCACTACCTCAACACTTGCGTTAGCCAACGGCGACCAGGTGGAATTCGCGATCACCGTGGACGGCAATACCTGTGCCACAGCCGACCTCCCCGCCGCCGACTCCGTCATGGGCACAACCTATATTGACAGCCAGTCGCCTACAGTACTCCGCCAGGGCCCGCCTTCTTTATCAGGTCTTGCCCCTGACCAGCAGCCCGTCGCTTGCAACACCTTTGAATACTGGGCGCTTGCTTCAGACAAGTATGGCTTCCTGCCTGGAACCCCATATTCTGGTTTTAGCGAATGGCACCCACAGGTAACCGGCACCTTCGCAGCACCAGCCCCCATCGGACCGGATACTTCGGAACTCTCCTGGGTTAGCACACTTCCCGCCACTGCCAGCGGCAACTGGTCATACTCCATTCAGCCGGATGATATGGCTGGCAACCAATGGGGGGTCCAGCTCTATTTCCGCAACACTTTGGCAATCGACCCTGCCGAGTTGGTTGACTGTGAAACCTTCAGCGATGTAAGCGGCCATGAAGATGAAGTTTATGTGCGTTACCTTGCCACCCTTGGCCTGATCAGCGGCTTCGCTGATGGCACCTTCGGCCCCGACAATACCCTCACCCGCGCTGAAGCCTCCACCCTCATCGAAATTTCCAATGGCTACGATGAGACCACTCTCCCCACTGCAGCGCCTGCTGGCTGTGACTTCACCGATGTCTCTGCCTCCGACTGGTTCGCTGGCTGGGTCTGGCAGGCTTGTGCCGACGGTTACATGAACGGTGTTGGCGGCGGTCTCTTCGACCCCAATAACCTGCTCACCCGTGGTCAGATCGTGACCATCCTCAACAACGTGTATGAAACCGGCGCAACCGGCGGCTATTTGAACACTACGAATACCATCGCCATTCTCGGCTCTCCAGTTGTTCGAGAAGCCGCCTGGACGGATGTATCCGTTGGTGCCTATTATGCAACACCGGTTATAAGAACCTATGGTTTAGGTATTGCCGATGGCACCAGCGCAACTACCTTCTCCCCCGATCAGGCCGCCACTCGCGGTGAATTCGCCAAGATGCTCTATCGCGCCCTCAGCCGATAAGCAGCCTGTATCAAATACAAATCAATAACTTTGGAGCGTACTCATAATGGGTACGCTCCTTCTTCTTTAAACTTTCATCATCAGTTGTTTTTTGGTCAGCCGATGGCACCACTGACACCACCTTCTCCCCCGAACAGCCCGCAACGCGCGCTGAGTTCGCCAAGACGCTCTATCGCATACTCAGCATTGACTAAAATATTTCGACTCTTTTTTCCCGATGGAACTAAAGTAAGGGAACGTTAATGACCAATTTCCTATTATAAAGATTGACCTACTCTCATGAATCCATACAATAAGACCATTCAGAAAGATTCCTGAATAATTATCGATCATTTTATACAAGGAGAAAAAGCTATGAATAAGAAAATCTTCACCTTTTTATTGTTGGCAGTTTTCATGTTGGCACAATTCAGCATGGCATCCGCCGCCACTGTCGCTGGGGATGCTTCCATCACCGCCATTCCCACCTTTGCGCAGGCAACTGGGATTGACGTGGATTGGGCGGTCAGCGGCATGGCCGCAGGCACCAAGAACGTGCTCATGTGGGCACGTGAATTCCCTGCCGCCGCCTACTCGATGACCGAGTGTCAACTTGTTGCCACCATCAATGGCACCAGTGACGCCAACGGTACTTATTTTTATGATTTTGCCGCCACGGCTCTGGCGTTGGGCAACGGCGATGTGGCTGAATTCACCATCACCGTGGATAGCGATAACTGTGCCGGCGCACCCACCCTGCCCGCCGCAGACTCTGTCATGGGATCAACAACCGTCGACACCGCTTTCCCAACTCTCGCGATCTTGAATCCACCATCCCTTTCAGGAGCAATATTCATCTCCCAACCCGTTGCTTGCAACACCTTCGAAATGTGGGGAGTTGCTTCAGACCACTATGGTTTCCCTTCTACCGTAGGCTATTCCGGTTTCGGTGATTGGAACCCACAGGTAACCGGCACCTTCGCCCCCCCCGCGCCGATCACTGCAGGAGAAAGCCTGCTCTCTTGGGTGAACACCTTCCCAGCCACAGCCAGCGGCCCATGGACGTTTAGCGTCCAGCCTGAAGATTCCGCAGGAAATATGAGCCCGTCCTGGGGATATCGTGTCTCTTTGGTAATTGACCCCACAGAGCTGGAAGACTGTGCCACCTTTACAGATACCAGCGGCCATGCGGATGAAACATACATCCGTTACTTGGCTGACCTCGACTTGATCAGCGGCTTCGCCGATGGAACCTTCGGCCCTGATACCACTCTCACCCGCGCTGAAGCCGCCACCCTCTTCGAAATCTCCAATGGCTACGACGTTGCATCTCTGCCCACCTCCGCACCCGCAGGTTGCGAATTCACCGATGTCGCCGCCTCCGACTGGTTTGCTGGCTGGGTTTGGCAGGCTTGTGATGATGGTTATATGAACGGTGTGGGCGGCGGTCTCTTCGATCCGAACAACCTGCTCACCCGCGGTCAGATCGTCACCATCATGAACAATGTCGGCCTTGCAGGCCCCAGTGGCGGCTATTTGAATACGGCGAACGTCATCAACACCTTATGGTTCTTCCCCACACCTTTCCGCACTGCCGCATGGACCGACGTCTCCATTGGCGCATTCTACGCGGAGCCTGTTGTGCGCGCTTATGGTTCCGGTGTAGCCGATGGCACCAGCGACACCACCTTCTCACCTGACCAGCCGGTCACCCGCGGCGAGTTTGCCAAGATGCTCTACCGCGCCCTCAGCCGCTACGTGTAATCCCAAACAAAAATAACTTTCGGGCAGACTCATAATGAGTCTGCCCTTTTTATTTTCCATTTGAAAATAGATTGACGCAACCATCAGAAATCCATACAATACGAACATTCAGGCTGTCATCGTCTGAACACAATAATTCCGGATGACATACTTTATCAAGGAGAGAAAATGAATAAAAAAATATTTACTATTTTATTGCTATCGGTTTTCATGCTGGCTCAATTCGGCATGGCATCTGCTGTTGCGGTAACCGGTGATGCCTCCATCACTGGCTTGCCCGATTTTTCCACCACCGCCAGTGTGGATGTGGAGTGGGCCGCCAGCGGCATGGCCGCAGGCACCAAGAACATCCTCCTTTGGGCAAGAGAATATGCTGATCCCGCCAACGCCTACATGGTCGGAGATTGCCAACTCGTCGCCACCATCAACGGCACCAGCGACGCCTCCGGCACATTCACTTATGACTATACACTTTCAACACTGGCTCTGATCGATGGTGATTCTGTCGAGTTCACCGTCACTGTAGACGATTCGCTGTGCGCTGCAGCCGCCATCCCCGCCATCGATTCCGTCATGGGCACCACCTATATTGATGCTTTTGCTCCTGTCTACGTTCAGGGATATCCACCCTCCCAATCACTCCTTATGCCGGATTCTTATACCTACGCCTGTAACACCTTCGAATTCTGGGCAGTTGCCACAGATGGTGCCGGGTTTACCCCGGTTTATTCCGGCTTCCACGCCTGGAACACCTTTATCACCGGCACCTTCGCCCCGCCTGCACCCATCGGCCCCGGCGATGCTCTGCTTTCCTGGGAATACACCTTCCCCTCCACAGCCACCGGTGTGTGGACCTTTGGCGTGGAACCGGAAGATAAAAGCGGCAATATCGACAAGAAGGATTACTTCCGCGACGCCGTAGCCATTGCTCCGGAAGAATTGGAAGAATGCGCCAACTTCACCGATATCAGCGGCCATGCGGATGAGACCTACGTCCGCTACCTGGCGACCCTTGGCCTGATCAGCGGCTTCGCCGATGGAAGCTTCGGCCCCGATACCACCCTCACCCGCGCAGAAGCCGCCACCCTCCTCGAAACTTCCAATGGGTATGATGAGACCATGCTCCCCGCCTCCGCTCCGGCTGGTTGTGAATTCACCGACGTCACTGCTTCCGACTGGTTCGCCGGCTGGGTCTGGCAAGCCTGCTCGGACGGAATCATGAACGGTGTTGGCGGCGGACTCTTCGACCCCAATAACCTGCTCACCCGTGGACAGATCGTTACCATCTTCAATAATGTCTCTGAGACCTTCTTCGCGAACCCTCTTCTGTTCGGTGGATACATCAACACTTTCAATCCGGTCACCTTCCTGTACAGCCTGCCGTTCACCTATCGCCAATCTGCATGGACCGATGTTTCCATCGGCGCATACTATGCCGAGCCGGTTGTGAAGGCCTACGGTTGGGGCATTGCAGAAGGTACCAGTGAAACAACCTTCTCCCCCGATCAACCTGCCACCCGCGGCGAGTTCGCCAAGATGCTCTACCGCGCCATCAGCCGTATTGACTAATTCCATTTCCAAAAATTACTTTCCTTTGGGCGGACCCTTTCACAGGTCCGCCCTTTACGTTCTAAAGCCATCCCCAATTTCCGAAATTGGTGCACTTTACCCGTCTCTTTTTCGCTTCTCGTACGTTTTAATAACAAAGGGTTTATTCAAATCCCCTAATCCCTCATCATAATTAAGGAGTAGTATAAATGAAGAAGATCTTCACCGTTTTGTTGTTGGCTGTCTTCATGCTGGCTCAGTTCAGCATGGCTTCCGCTGCCACTGTGGCTGGCGACGCCGCCATCACCGCCATCCCCGATTTCAGCCGCGCCGCAGGTGTGGACGTGGATTGGGCCGCCACTGGCATGGCCGCTGGCACCAAGAACATCCTCATGTGGTCGCGCGAGTATCCCGCTGCCGCCTATGCCATGAGCGAATGCCAGCTCGTCGCCACCATCAACGGCACCAGCGACGCCTCCGGCACTTTCACCTATGACTTCACCACTACCGCGCTGGCCCTTGCCAACGGCGATCAGGTCGAGTTCACCATCACCGTGGATACCGATGATTGCGCCGGCGCACCCACCACCCCAGCCGCCGACTCCGTCATGGGTACCTCCTACGTTGACATAAACCCCGTGAATGGAATCAAAGCGAATCCCCCTTCCACATCCGGCGTTCCTTCAGCACTGGATACGGCTTCTTGCAACACCTTTGAATACTGGTCTCTTGTGGCTGATGATTACTTCCTGCCCGCTGGCACCGTGTATTCCGGCTTTGATAAGTGGGTTACACATGTGACCGGCACCTTTGCCCCGCCCGCTCCTGAGGGCCCCACCAGCAACCTACTCTCCTGGAAGTTCACCTTCCCTGCCACCGCCTCAGGCACCTGGTCCGCGAGCGCTACAGCCTACGATATGGCTGGAAACCCAATCAACGCAACATTCCGCGCAGCTGTAAATGTCATTCCCGCGGAATTGGCTGATTGTGCCGATTTCACCGATACTGCCGGTCATGAGAACGAAGTCTACGTCCGCTATCTCGCCGACCTCGGCCTGATCAGTGGCTTCGCCGATGGCTCTTTCGGCCCCGACAACACCCTCACCCGCGCCGAAGCCGCCACCCTCTTCGAGATCTCCAATGGCTACGATGAGACCTTGCTCCCCACCTCCGCTCCTGCTGGCTGTGACTTCACCGATGTGGCCGCCTCCGACTGGTTCGCTGGCTGGGTCTGGCAGGCCTGTGATGACGGCTTCATGAACGGTGTCGGCGGCGGTCTCTTCGACCCCAATAACCTGCTCACCCGTGGACAGATCGTCACCATCATGAACAATGTCGCCAATACAGCGCCCAGTGGTGGCTTCCTGAATACAGGAAATATTATGAACTTCTACTGGGGTTTTGGCTCTCCATTCCCCGTTCGTGAAGCCGCATGGACCGATGTTGCCGTTGGCGCGTACTACGCCACCCCGGTCATCGAAGCCTATGGTTTGGGCATTGCCGATGGCACCTCCGAGACCACCTTCTCACCCGATATGCCCGTCACCCGCGGTGAATTCGCCAAGATGCTCTATCGCGCTTTGAGCATTCCTTAACGAATACACGTACAAGTTGTTTTTCGGGCGGGCCCATTCACGGGTCCGCCCTTTTTCGTTAATATGATCACTGTGTCTATAAACCAGAGTAGGGGGGTGTTTAAATGACCTATTTCCTATTACAAGCATTGACTGAATCTCTGTACATATTTAGAATACAAATATTCGGATGATAATACTCCGAAAACATGTCAATCATTTTTTATTAAAGGAGAAACAAATGAAGAAAATCTTTACCGTTTTGTTGTTGGCTGTCTTCATGCTGGCTCAATTCAGCATAGCCTCCGCCGTTGCCGTAACCGGCGACGCCTCCATCACCGCCATCCCCGATTTTTCGAGTGGCACTGATGTAGACCTCGATTGGGCCGCGACCGGCATGGCCGCTGGCACCAAGAACATCCTGGTTTGGGGTCGTGAATATGCAGCAGTTCCCGTTGCCTACGACTGGAATGACTGCCAGCTCATCGCCACCATCATTGGCACCAGCGATGCGAGCGGCACCTTCACCTACGACTTCACCACCACCGCCAACCTTGCTGCGTTGAGCAATGGTGACCAGGTTGAATTCACCCTCAGCGTGGATGACCAGACCTGCGCCACCGCCGACGTCCCCGCCATCGACTCCGTCATGGGTGTCAACTATGTAGACACACTTGATCCTCAGTACTACCAGGGCAACCCGCCTTCTGATACCGGCGTCGCTCCCGAACTCGATATTGCCGCATGTAATACCTTCGAATACTGGGCGCTTGGCCTTGACGGCGGCCCATTGTTACCCGGAATCGCTTATTCCGGCTTTGGCACTTGGAATCCCCAGGTGACCGGTACCTTCGCACCTCCCGCTCCGCTTGGACCCGATACCTCCCTGCTCTCCTGGACCTTCAACTTCCCTGCCACCGCCTCCGGTGTCTGGACCGCCACCGTCTGGCCTGAAGATATGGCCGGAAATCAGGCGCTGCAGCCGAATATTTCCGCAATGCTGTTGCTGTGGACCCCGCCGAGTTGGAAGACTGTGCCGATTTCACCGATGTGGCCGGTCACGCTGATGAGACGTACATCCGCTACCTCGCCGACCTCGGCCTGATCAGCGGCTTCGCCGATGGCACCTTCGGCCCCGACAACACCCTCACCCGCGCTGAAGCCTCCACCCTCATCGAAATCTCCAACGGCTACGATGACACCATGCTTCCCACCTCCGCTCCCGCTGGCTGTGACTTCACCGACGTCTCCGCCTCCGACTGGTTCGCTGGCTGGGTCTGGCAGGCTTGCGATGACGGTCTCATGAACGGCGTGGGCGGCGGTCTCTTCGACCCCAACAACCTGCTCACCCGTGGTCAGGTCGCCACCATCCTCAATAACATCTTCCCGGCCTATGTAGCCGATCCGGCCGCTTTTGGCGGGTTCATTGTTACAGGCCAGCCCAACGCGATCTTAGCGCTTTACCCAGGCCCCATTTACGGGTATCGCCAGGCCGCATGGACCGACGTTAGCGTTGGCGCATACTACGCCATCCCGGTGCAGAAGGCCTATGGCTGGGGTATTGCCGAAGGTACCAGTGACACCACCTTCTCCCCCGATCAGGCTGCGACCCGCGGCGAATTCGCCAAGATGCTCTATCGCGCTTTGAGCGTCCTTCATTAAGTTTTTCCTGCAAGAACAATTCTTTTGGGCGGACCCTTTCACGGGTCCGCCCTTTTTCGTTCCCACCAATTTCAAAATTGCCCGTTCTTGCCCGTCTCTTTTTCGCTTCTTATCCGTTTTAATAACAAAGGGTTTGTACAGATTACCCTAACCTCACATATTATCAAGGAGAACTAAATGAAGAAGCTCTTCACTGTTTTGTTGTTGGCAGTCTTCATGCTGGCCCAGTTCAGCATGGCTTCCGCCGCTACCGTCGCGGGGGATGCCTCCATCACTGCCATTCCCGATTTCAGCCGCGCCGTTGGCGTGGATGTGGATTGGGCTGCGACCGGTATGGCCGCTGGCACCAAGAACATCCTCATCTGGTCGCGCGAATACCCCGCCGCTGCCTATGCCATGAGCGAGTGCCAACTCGTCGCCACCATCAACGGCACCAGCGACGCCTCTGGCACCTTCACCTATGACTTCACTGCCACCGCTCTGGCTATCGCCAATGGCGACCAGATCGAATTCACCATCACCGTGGATACCGATGACTGCGCTGGCGCTCCCACCACACCCGCCACCGACTCCGTTATGGGCACTTCCTATGTAGATACAGGATACGTGAATGGAATCAAGGGCAATCCCCCCTCCACAGCCGCCGCTGCTGGAGCGCTGGATACGGTTTCTTGCAACACCTTCGAATATTGGGCGCTTGGAGCAGATGATTTCGGCCTACCCGCCGGGACCCCGTATTCCGGCTTCGATCAATGGAACCTTTCCACCACCGGCACCTTTGCACCGCCTGCCCCAATCGGCGCAACCAGCGACTTGCTCTCCTGGAAGTTCACTTTCCCACCCACCGCCACTGGCCCATGGACCGTTTATTTTACGGTAAGCGATAAGGCCGGAAATGTGACCCCCCCAGCGGTTCCTTTCCGCAACGCCGTACCAGTAATCCCCGCGGAATTGGCGGCCTGCGACGATTTCACCGATACCGCCGGTCATGAGAACGAAGTCTACGTCCGCTACCTCGCCGACCTCGGCCTGATCAGCGGCTTTGCGGATGGCTCCTTCGGCCCCGACAACACCCTCACCCGCGCCGAAGCCGCCACCCTCTTCGAGATCTCCAATGGCTACGATGAGACCTTGCTCCCCACCTCCGCTCCTGCTGGCTGTGACTTCACCGATGTCTCTGCCTCCGACTGGTTCGCTGGCTGGGTCTGGCAGGCTTGTGATGACGGCTTCATGAACGGCGTTGGCGGCGGTCTCTTTGACCCCAACAACCTGCTCACCCGCGGTCAGATCGTCACCATCATGGGCAATGTAGCCAATGCTTCCCCCTTGCTGTACGGCGGCTTCATTAATACCGTCAACATTATGACCGCCTACTGGGGATTTGGTTTTCCATTCCCCATTCGTGAGGCCGCATGGACCGATGTGCCCGTTGGCGCGTACTACGCCACCCCGGTCATCGAAGCCTATGGTTTGGGCATTGCCGATGGCACTTCCGATACCACCTTCTCGCCCGACCAGCCCGTCACCCGCGGCGAGTTCGCCAAGATGCTCTACCGCGCGCTCAGCAGGCAGTAAAAATATACATGTAAATTGATTTTCGGGCGGACCCTTTCACGGGTCCGCCCATTTTTGTTTCCACCAATTTCAAAAATTGACTGCATTTACCCGTCTCTTTTTCGCTTCTCATACGTTTTAATAACATAGGGCCTGTACAGATCACCCTAATCTCATACCTCGTCAAGGAGAAATATATGAAGAAGATTTTCACTGTTTTGCTTTTGGCTGTCTTCGTGCTGGCGCAATTCAGCATGGCTTCCGCCGCCACAGTGGCAGGTGATGCTTCCATCACTGCCATCCCAGATTTTTCATCCGGCGCCAATGTAGATGTGGACTGGGCCGCCACCGGCATGGCCGCTGGCACCAAGAACATCCTCATGTGGGCACGCGAAGTCCCCGCCGCTGCCTATGCCATGAGCGAGTGCCAACTCGTCGCCACCATCAACGGCACCAGCGATGCCTCTGGCACCTTCACCTATGACTTCACTGCCACCGCCCTGGCCCTTGCCAATGGCGATCAGGTCGAGTTCACCATCACCGTGGATACCGATGATTGTGCTGGTGCTCCCACCACACCCGCCGCCGATTCTGTGATGGGCGCCAACTATGTAGATACCTTCCCAATGAACGGTATTATGGGTTCCCCCCCATCCCTGCTCGTCGCCGGCCGCGGCCTCCGTATTTTGGAATGTAATACCACCGAGTACTGGTCCTTGTTATCTGATGAATTCTTGCTGTTCCCTGGAACGGCCTACTCCGGCTTTGGCGCGTGGAATCTTTCCACCACTGGAACCTTTGCCCCGCCCGCACCGATCGGCCCGGATAATGAATTACTCTCCTGGGTGATCACCCTGCCCGCCACAGCCAGCGGTCCGTGGACCTATTCCATGGAGCCTGAAGATGCGGCTGGAAACTTAACACTGCTTGATTACTGGCGCGATCACCTTGCCATTGACCCCTCTGAATTAGTGGATTGTGCTGATTTCTCTGATGTTGCCGGTCATGAGAATGAAGTCTACGTCCGCTACCTCGCCGACCTCGAGTTGATCAGCGGCTTCGCCGATGGTTCCTTCGGCCCCGATACCACTCTCACCCGCGCCGAAGCTGCCACACTCTTCGAAATCTCCAATGGCTACGATGACACCATGCTCCCGACCTCGGCTCCCGCTGGCTGTGACTTCACCGATGTGGCTGCCTCCGACTGGTTCGCTGGCTGGGTCTGGCAGGCTTGTGATGACGGTTTCATGAACGGCGTGGGCGGCGGTCTCTTTGACCCGAACAACCTGCTCACCCGCGGTCAGATCGTCACCATCATGGGCAATGTGGTCAATGCTGGCGCTACAGGCGGCTACTTGAACACCGTCACCGTGATCAACTCTTATTGGAATAGCCCTATTTACAGCAGTGTTCGCAATGCAGCCTTCTCTGATGTTTCCATTGGTGCTTTTTATGCCGATTCTGTCATCCGCGCATACGGCATGGGTGTGGCCGACGCCACTAGTGACACCACCTTCTCGCCCGACCAGCCTGTGACCCGCGGCGAATTTGCCAAGATGCTTTATCGCGCTCTCAGCCGCTCCTTCTAGTTTTTCAAGAAAATTACACGAATTTCAGGGCTGACTCTTTTGAGTCAGCCCTCTTTTTTGGAGTGCGGACTGAATTCTCCATATTGCTATCCGAAATACCCAATCTGATGCCCACATTTAGGGGTGATTGTTTAGACAACATTTTCAACAAGCCAAAAAAACTGTGGATAACTGCCGTAAAACTGTGGAGAACTCCCCCTGCCTGTGGACAAGGTGCCCCTTTCTGCCGGATGGGGATTGAAAACTTAAAAAACGGCACCCCCATATATGGGGGGTGTTTTTGGGTTTTACCGAAATATGGAAAACTGGGATTAAGTACTTTTACGCAGTGTTTTTTTCGGGGAATCTATCCAGAATCTATCCACAGGTTGTGGATGCTTGAAAACAGGATCAAGCCCCAGATGCGGATGATTCGTTTTTGAGTCCAGCATATGCAGGGAGGCTTTGAATCTATCCACACTATCCACAGGCTCTACTACTATTACGATTCCATATAAATATCTATATATTACTTGAATCTGTTAAGTGAACCATGTACAATGCACAAGTAAGTCCGTTCCCTTCTTAGCCAACCTTGGGAGGTTGCCATGGATGTTATCAAAGTTTCTGCTCTCTCCCGTACCTCTGCAGTCGCCGGGGCGATCGCGGGCGTTGTCCGCGAACATAAACGGGCAGAAGTGCAAGCCATTGGAGCTGGCGCAGTGAACCAGGCCGTCAAGGCGTGGACATTGGCCACTGGATATCTCAAGCTCGATGGAATCGATGTTGTTTGCACGCCTGAATTCGTGGAAGTCAACATTGATGAAAAGGTTCGTACGGCTGTAAAATTTACAATCGAACCGCGTTAGTACAAACAGGTGACGGTCTCATGTAGCGAGGCTGTCACCTGTTTCATAGACAATAGAATGCAGGGTGGCGTATAATCTTCGTTGCGGATGGTTCGCTGCGCGTATCCTCATGTGACTTGTGCCTGGGTGCCCGCTTCAAGCTGAATCTCCCTTCGTTTTTTTCTGTGCTTATGCAAAACTCGATCCGTTTTTCGCGTGTGTTGTTTTTCATCACCCTGCTGATCAGTCTGCTGGCGTTCGTTTCCGCGCCTGCGATGCTCGGTGACTCGGCCAGCGCCGCGCCGTTGAAACAAGCTCCCGATGTGGATTTGTCTTTGACAATGAGCGTGAATGATGCAACACCGAACAAAGATCAGGATATTGTTTTCACAATTACAGTCAGCAATTCAGCGGGATCTGCTGTTGCTACAAATGTAACAGTTAATGCTGCTTTACCAGCGGGATTGGCATGGCAAACAGACGATGGCGGCGGGGCATACAATAATGGCACCGGTGTTTGGACAGTGGGGGTATTAGCGAATAATTCCAACGCTGTTTTGCATGTAACAGCAAAAAACACAACAACTTCGCCGAAAACTTATTCAGCTGCTGCTGTGTCAAATGTAGAAGCCGTTGTTAATTCTGGAAATGATAACGCCAGTGTGGGAATAACGACTATTGCGGATCTGAATTTGACAATAACTCCTATTTCCTCGGCCAGATTCCCAGGTGATAATGTAGTATTCACAATCAAAGTAACTAATGGTGGTCCGAATGTTGCAACAGGGGTAACTGTAATGGACGACCTTTCACTCACGGGGTTGACTTATGTAACGGATGACGGCGGGGGAACATATAATGATGGGACAGGAATTTGGATAATAGGGTCTTTGGCTAATGGAGACAGCGCTTCACTAAAAATTACAGCGCAGACCCCCCTCACAGGTGGTGTGTATACAAATTCAGCAGAAGTATGGACTTCTGCTGAACCTGATAATGACTCGACTCCAGGGAATGGTCCAACCCCTCCAACGCAAGAAGATGATTACGATACTAGTGTAATAACCGCTGAAAAAGCTGATTTAAATTATTACCAATACTGTTAGCAGTACAACCACCTACCAAATATGTACAATTTACAATTCCTGTAATCAATAACGGGCCTAGTGATGCAACCGGTGTAACGGTAAAAGATGTTTTACCTGCTGGTGTGGAATATATTTCACACAACCTTGGAACCTATAACAGCAGCTCAGGGATTTGGGCGATAGGTTTTTGGCAAATGGAAGTACAGCTACTTTAATAATCAACGCAAGAATTGCCTCGCCCGGTGCAAAGGTAAATATTGCCGAAGTATGGACGAGCGATCAATTTGATGACAATTCCACTCCGGGAAATGGCGTCGCTTCAGAAAACGATTATGATGCTGCACCTGCCACGCCTTTGGTAGCCGACTTAAGCCTGACCAAGACAGTTGACATAATTACTCCAACGGTCAGTGGTGACCCTGTAGAGTTTACGATCACCGTTACAAATAATGGCCCTGACACTGCGACAAATGTAACGGTACAAGACGTACTGCCTCCAGATTTGACTTATGTTACAGATGATGGCGGTGGAGTCCATAATAGCGGTACTGTAACTTGGACTGTGGGGTCTTTGACGCCTTCCGGTGCGGGTTCAAGTGCTATATTACATATCATAGCCACGTCGTCCAGTACAAATCCAATAGGTACAAACTATGCTGAAGTTTGGACCAGCGATCAGGTTGACCCCGACTCAACACCCGGCTTCGATGGCACAGTCAATAACGAAGACGATGACGACGGAACCCCGTACGCCGACCTAAGCCTTTCAAATGTAGTCAACAACCCAACGCCAAAATTAGGTGAGAATATTATTTTCACTGTCACGGTCGCCAATGCAGGTCCGCTGAACGCCACGGGTGTGGTCGTGAAAGACCTGTTGGATACGAATTTCTTTACATTTGTATCCAGTGTCCAAACCGGCGGAGGCGGGCCTGGTGCAACCCCATACAGTGCAGCTACAGGGCTTTGGGGCGTGGGAGACCTTGCCGGTAATGCGACTGCGAAATTAACCATCACAGCCACGGTGAAACAAACCGGTACATTGACGAACTTTGCAGAAGTATGGGATTCTGATCAATTTGATAAAGACTCAACCCCGGGCATTGGCACACCCACCATCATCGGCGAAGATGATGATGAGGCTGCCACAGTTACCCCTTCCGCTGGCATGGCGGTGGTCATCAGCGAAGTGGCCTGGTCTGGTACGACCACAGGCAGCACCGATGAGTGGATTGAGCTTTACAACCCCGGCACGGTCGAGATCGATATCACCGGCTGGAAATTAAAAGACGGCTCAGGGGAAGTCACATTGGCGGGCAAGATCGCCCCCGGTGCATTTTTCATTTTGGCCGACAACTCGGGCGTTTTTTCAACGGGCACCGAACCTGTCACGGTCAATCAAACCGATAGCGGTTTGGGCCTCACCAACGACGGCGAAATTCTGCAATTGGTGGACCTGTTGGGCAATGTGATCGACACCGCGAATAAAGATGATGGCAGCTGGCCTGCTGGCGATTCCGCTACATTTGCCAGCATGGAAAGAATCGTCACAGAAGTGGATAGCGATACCGCCTGGTACACGAATCAAGGCGTTGAACGCTATGGCTATGATGCTGGCAATAATCCGATCTGGGGCACGCCCGGCAAGAAGAATTCAACCCCGCCTGGGCCTACGGCCACCCCCACAGCCACTGGCACAGCCACGCCCATCACCCAAACCCCCACGCGCACACCTTCGCCGACCAAGACCGTCACGCCCACAAAGACCGTCACCCGCACGCCCACCTACGAACCCGTCGGGCGTCCCATCATCAACGAATTCCTGCAGCGCCCCGGCTACGATTGGAATCGCGATGGCCGCGTGGATGTGTACGACGAATTCATCGAGATCAAGAACATCGGCCCTGTCGATATCAACATCAAAGGCTGGAAGCTGGATGACGAAGCCGACTCAGGCTCGACCCCCTTCACCTTCCCCGACCTCGTCCTTGCGCCCGGTGACCGCGCCGTATTCTTCGGCAGCGAAACCCGCATCCTGCTCAGCGATGGCGGCGACACTGCGCGCCTGCTGAATCCCAGCAACAAAGTATTCGACGCCTACACCTATCCGCTTGCCAAGGTCAAAGATCGCTCCGTCTGCCGCATGCCCGATGGCAACGGCTCATGGTACGAAGACTGCATCCCGACCCCCAACCTCACCAATTCACGCGAAGGCTCGGTCCCGTCCATGCCGGGCGGCATGGATTCTGAATCCGTGTTTTGCGACCTGCCCGATACCCTGCCCGCCGATTTCCTTTTTGCAGAATGCCGCGGCTTCGGTTCCAACATCTGGGATACCTTCCTCTGGGATCAATTCGGCTGGCTGAGCAACCTGATCTTCCAGCCAGGCATGAGCAAGTGGGAAGTCATCCTTGAATAAAAAACATCCGCCCTGATCGCATCGAAGGGCGGTTTTTTAATCCATACTCAGGACGTAACCACTCCAATGGAAACCTTTTTCACTTTTCTCGAAAGACGCGTCGACGATTCATCCTCCCTGCTTTGCATCGGACTCGACCCGCACATTCCCGACCTCAAGGAACCCACCGCCGAATCTGCCCTCGACTTTTGCCTGACTCTGGTCAAGCAGACAGCTCCCTACGCTGCGGCATTCAAACCCAACGCCGCCTTCTTCGAAGTCTTCGGCGCCGAAGGCTGGACCGCCCTCAAACAGGTCATCGAAGCCATCAATGCAGAATCAAACCGCTTGGGCTCGCGCATTCCCATTATCCTCGATGCGAAGCGCGGCGATATCGCCTCCACCGCCGATGCATACGCCAAATCCGCTTTCGAGAATCTCGGCGTGGATTGCATCACCTTGAATCCGTATTTGGGAAAAGACTCCATCGATCCCTTCCTTCAAAATTCTGAAAAAGGCGTCTTCCTGCTTTGCAAAACATCCAACGCAGGTTCGATGGATCTGCAAAACCTGCTCGTCATGCCGATGGGGTCAGACAGCCCCATGCCCTTGTATTTGTATGTTGCCCAGCTCGCCCAGCAATGGAACGAAAAGAATAATATCGGCATCGTCGTCGGTGCCACCCATCCGCAGATCATGGAAATGATCCGCGCCGCCGCGCCTGATCTGTGGTTCCTTTCACCCGGCGTCGGCGCACAGGGCGGCGAATTGGAATTGGCGCTCAAAGGCTGGCCTGCGCAAAGATGGCAAGGGAATCCTCCTGCCCGTCTCACGCGCTGTGGCCCGCGCACAAAACCCCGCCAAAGCCGCCGCCGAATTACGCGATGAGATATTGAATATCAAAAGAGAATTGAAGCTCAGATAATCGAAAAGGAATCCATCCATGACAGAACTCAACCCCAATCTGGCATCCCTTGCCGATGGCCTGCTCTCTGCTGGCTGCATCAAATTCGGTGAATTTACACTCAAATCCGGGCTCAAATCCCCCATCTACATTGACCTGCGTCAGATCATCACCTATCCCAAACTGCTGGAGCAGGTCGGCGCGGCTTATCTGCCTCTGTTAAAAGAATTGAAGTTTGACCGTCTCGCTGGCCTGCCCTATGCCGCCATTCCCATCGCAACGGCCGTTTCCCTGCAGGGCAATTACCCGATGATCTATCCGCGCAAGGAAGTGAAGACCTACGGCACCAAGGCCGAGATCGAAGGTGAATATCATGCGGGTGAGATCGCCCTCGTCATTGACGACCTCGCCACCACCGGCGGAAGCAAATTCGAAGCCATCGAAAAACTGACCGCTGTTGGTTTGGCCGTGAAGGATGTGGTCGTTCTGGTAGATCGCCAGTCTGGCGCAAAAGAATCGCTTGAACAGGCGGGCTATTCCATGCACTCTGTATTGACCATCAAACAAATGCTCGACCACTGGGAGTCTACGGGTAAAGTGGAAAAGGACAAGATCGACGCCACGAGAAGGTTTTTGGAAAACAACCATTAATGCGGAGAGTCATGACTCCCTATTGCCATTGTCACTGACTGATATTAAGAGGCGTTTCAGACGGTATCAACAGATTGAGAAGATCACCGCGTTCTTTGCCTGTGCCGCATATCTTGTAGGTATCCATTTCCACTCTGGCTTCATATGGGCCGCCCCACCAGGTTGTGCTGGTAAGGTTGTATATCACCCGATTGGGCCGGTCAGGGGGTGGAAGAATCTTGTGGGTATCGGGGATTGAAAGACGACCCAATTCTAAAAATACACGATAAGCCATATCATTCGGGCTGCGCACCACATTCCTGATCTCTGCACATAGATATTCATATGCAGTCACCCAGTTTTGGCCTTCGATCGCGGTCAGATAGCCATTCAAAGACTGTTCCATCAGGTACGTTGGTGATAACGGTGTTTCTGATGCCAGTGATTGCTGTTGCTCCGCCTGCATCAGCGGCAAAATGGGCTGGCCTGCATGGAATAAAGGCATGGCTGAAGGCTGAGGGTGTTCCGTCTGCCTGAGTAGCAATGGCGGACGGGTGACCTCTATGTTCGGAAGCAGCGGATGTTTTGCTTGGGCGCTGATTCCATACCTGCCAATATAATAAAAAAGCACGCTGGTGATACAAAATATCAATATGCCGAGCATGATCGGTATGTAGCGCGAGTTGTTTGGACGCTTACCCCACCCGTCAAAATAGATCCATTTTGGTTCCCGTTTCACAGGGAGCCCGGACCTTGCATTTTTCACCGATAGAGGTTCCTGTATTGAACGTGCGATGACGGTATGTTTGGATGTTAATTTTTCAAGTTCGCTGCGCGCATTTTGGTTGTCGGGATTGATCGCCAGGATCTTTTGCAGGCAATACTTTTTCTTCGAAACGCTTTCCACACATTCAAATAAACAGATCCAGGCCGCCTCGTTATAAGGCTCTTCCTGGACAAGCTTGCTTAAAAGGGACAAAGCCGCCCGCTTGTCTCCCTCCAGAATAAGTGCAATGGCCTGCCTGAGTTTATCTGAATTCATTTGCCCTCACTGATTTGCTTGAGATCCACATTATATTTTCCGTATGGTAATGGCTTGCGGTACGATAAAATAAAATGGATACAAAGGTGATTTTAGCATAAAAGAGGACAGTGAAAATGCAGCCCAAACTCATCCCCTGCGGCACAGAACATTTTGAAGAATTAATCAGTTTCGTCGTTCGTTTGAACAGTGAAGATACTCATCATATCGGTTTTTTCGGCGAAGGAGAAGCCGATGTGCGTGCTTCTCTGGCGGAATGTGTCGTTCCGCCTGCAGAGGGATTCCATCTCGCCTATGCTGACGATCAACTGGTCGGCGTTTTTGGTGTGGATGCAGACCCCGAGGTCAACCGCGCCTGGCTTTTCGGTCCGCTGATCGAACATGCAGATTGGCACTCCCTTGCAGATGATCTGTATGCAGCCAGCTTAAAGGTCATCCCTGCAGGTATCGGGGAGCAGGACCTTTTCTTTGATGTTCATAACGTGAACATCAAAGAATTTGCTGAAAGACATGCTTTTCTCTCCCGTTCTGAAAACGCGATCATGACTCTGGCGCGGGCGCAATGTAAAAAACTTTCATTGTCCCCAAATTCATTTTCAGTGATTGAGTTTCAACCATCATTTTTTGAGCCGTTCGAGCAAATGCATAATGAGCTTTTCCCGACCACTTATTTCACGGCGCGGCAGATTGTTGAAAGAATAAACGAAAGCCGCCGCCTGTTCCTCGGGATTGAAAATGGGATATTGAAAGGGTATCACTTCTGTAAAATCGAATCGGATGCGCGTCTCGGCTATGTGGATTTCATCGGTGTGGATCGATCGGTGCGCGGGCGCAGCCTTGGGGCATCCCTGCTTGCTGCGGGCATGGATTGGATGCTGTCTTTTCCGGAAACTGATAAGATAAGCCTGACGGTCAATGCGGATAATGCGGCCGCCATAAAACTCTATGAAAAGTACGGCTTCATCACCGAACGGGTGATGTGCGGATATCGTAAAAAAGGACTTGATGTATAACTCCATTCGCCCTTATCTTTTTCGGCTCGATCCCGAGCACGCCCATGCGCTCACCCTTCACGCATTACGCATCACAGGCAATTTCGCTCCTTCACGCTGGATCATGGAGCAGTTGTTCAAATCCCCGCCAAAACCGGTCGAAGCATTCGGATTGACTTTTAGGAATCCCGTTGGGATTGCCGCCGGTTACGACAAGGACGGCGTTGCCATTCGCGGACTCGCCGCACTGGGGTTTGGTCACGTGGAAATTGGAACGGTCACCCCTCGGCCTCAACCTGGCAATCCATCCCCGAGAGTCTTCCGCCTGGTGGAGGATGAAGCCGTGATCAACCGCATGGGCTTCCCGAGCAAAGGCTCCGAGTTTATGCAGCTCAAATTGAATCCGTCGCTGCGCTCTGGTTTATTCGAACGCATTTATGGCATTCAGCCGCGCAATCAAAAAAGATTTATCAACTCCATTCATCGGGGCGGCGCCATGTTGGGGATCAACCTCGGCAAGAATAAGGATACATCCAATGAGGAGGCCGTTTTCGATTATGTCTCGCTTGTGGATGTCTTCTCGAAATACGCCGATTACCTGACCATCAATATCAGTTCGCCGAATACCGCGGGCCTGCGTGAATTACAGGGACGGGCGGCGTTGGAAAACCTGCTTTCTCATTTGCATCAACAGCGGCTTGTTTCGCAGAAACTGCACGAGAAGAATCTGCCCATCCTTGTCAAACTTGCGCCAGATCTTTCAGAAGCGGAATTGGATGATGCCATCGAAGCCATTCTGCGCACGAAGATGGACGGTGTGATCGTTACGAACACGACCCTTGCACGCGATGGGCTGAGATCAAATTTGCGGGGAGAAACAGGCGGCTTAAGCGGGAGTCCGCTCAAGGGTAGGAGCGAAGCGGTTCTTCATCAAACCGTAAAAAGAGTGAACGGTGAAATTCCGATCGTGAGCGCGGGCGGAATTATGACTCCGCAAGATGCAAAACGCCGCCTTGATATGGGAGCGGCGCTTGTTCAGGTTTATACAGGCTTGATCTATCGCGGGCCGGGTTTGGTGAAGGAAATTTTACGGCATATATAATCCACCCGAAGATTCCATCCAGTCGGCGATCTTTTCAACGGCGGCGGGGATATTGTTATCTGAAATATCAATTTCGAGTTTTGGCAAAATTGATTCGCTGGCTAGCCTGCGGATCAATTTTTGTTCATCAATAAAAAGATTCAGGTCATCATATTGAGATGGATTGCCCGAGACCTTGAGCCTTTCGGCGCGCGCGGCTTCGAATGACTCAGGGGAACGAGTGAGCAGCACCAGGCGGAAATTAAGCGGGAGCAGGCGTTCTTCAAGCCAGCGGAAATCGTAATCTTTTTGGTAGGTGTTAAGCTGATACATGCGCGTGGAAAGATGAAAACGGTCCACGATCCATGAGTAATAGCGCTGCAACTCGAAGAGCTTCACCCATGTTTCGTAAGTTTCCATCGCGAGCGATTCTTCATGCGGCTCGAAATTGATCAGGCCTCGTCCCCAGGGGAAATTGGTGAAGGCGCACCATTCGCCGGAGATGAGCGGCGAGTGGTATTTGTATTTTCGCGGGCCCACGATGCGTGGGTGCTCGTTGAGGGCAAAAGCGATGTCGGTTTTGAACGTCAGGCGCGTGCCCTCGAGGATTATTTTTGGGGTCATTTTGCTCATATTTGTAATTATATTCACAGTTTAACCTTGCAAAAAAATTCTAATAATATTCTGAAACGATTCATCTGCATTGTTGTGGTATATTCCCGCTAGGTAAAACTATAGGTAAACTTATGGAAGATAAAATTACGATCATCGAAGGTCCCCCGCCGATTTTTGAGCACGTCAACGACGGCTGGGCATTGGGTTTGAACGAAAGTTCGACCCTGTCGGTCCCCGCGCTAACACGCCTGCGTACGTTCAACGGGCCAGCGCTTGTGCAGCGTTGTTATACCGCCTGGCACAACAAATCATCCATCCATCTGCATTATCGTACCGAATCCGGTCTTGAAGAGACCGCCCCCATCCTCGCCGCCCGCAATGTTGATACTCCCGATGGGCACATGCTGCTCCTGTGGGTATATCTCGACGGCGAAAGCGTTGAATACGAAGTGGATGCAGGCGACGAAGATCAGCAGGATGATTTCCCTGAATAAATAGTTTTCAAAACAATGACAGTCACCTTGCACAAGGTGACTGTCGCTTTTTGTACCGAGGACTCATGACAACGCTCAACACGAACCTCAAATCTGGTACGGCGATCCTGACGTTGAATCGCCCCGAACGCGCCAACGCTTTTAATTTTGAAATGACGAATGCCCTGATGGACGCCCTGTCACACGCGGAGAACGACCCGAACGTGAAATGTGTGGTCATCACCGGTGCTGGGAAGGTTTTTAGCGCTGGGCAGGATATCACCGAAATGAAACAAGGCGGGGCGATTTCCTACCGCGAGCATCTTGAGAAAACATACAACCCGCTCATTTTGCAGATCCGCAACATGGGTAAGCCTGTCATCGCCGCAGTCAACGGACCGTGCGCGGGCGCCGCGTTTGGCATTGCGCTGGCTTGTGATCTGCGTATCGCAAAATCCAGCGCATATTTTGTGGTGGGTTTCAGTGGAATCGCGCTTGCGCCTGATTCTGGCGTTTCCTTGTTCCTGCCGAAATATATCGGGCTGGGACGCGCGCAGGAGTATTTTTATTCCAACAAGCCCATCACTTCCCATCTGGCCTATGAGTGGGGATTGGTCAATCAGGTGGGTGGATTCAACTTCGATGCGCTGGTCATGCAGGTTGCGGGCAAACTGGCCGCAGGTCCGCGTGAAGCGTTTGCGGCGGGGAAGCAGGCTTTCAATCACGCCATCCTTCCCAATTTGGAGGATGCGCTTCACTACGAAGGCATCCTGCAGGACAAGGCAGGTAAGTCGGCGGAGCATCGAGAAGGGGTGGCGGCGTTTTTGGGGAAGCGCGCCCCAAAGTTCGAGTAGTGGCGGAAATCCTGCAAAAGTAGTCAAAAATCATCATTAATAATCCTAAATATGCGGATTTTTGTCATATTGACTTCATTATGATTCTCGTGTAAAGTTCAGGAGTAATTGTGATTTAACGGATTAACTTTATGGTTCAGTCGATTGACATAACTCGTGTTTAGAGCGGGTACCCCGTCCGGGGTGCCCGCTTATATTTTCTCAAAATTCTTCATTCAAGGAGAACAAAAAATGTCAGGACAGATCAATGCCTTTGAAATGGCACAGAAGCAATTCGATGGAGTTGCCAAGCAATTGAAGCTCGATCCCGGTGTCGCCGAGGTCTTGCGCTGGCCGATGCGCGAATTTTCGTTCCGCATCCCCGTGCGTTTGGACGACGGCTCGTTGAGGGTCTTCCAGGGCTTCCGTGTACAACACAACGATGCCCGTGGCCCCAACAAAGGCGGTATTCGTTTCGCAGCGAATGAGACCATGGACACCGTCCGCGCTCTCGCCACTTGGATGACCTGGAAATGCGCAGTTGCCGATATCCCTCTGGGCGGCGGCAAGGGCGGCATTATCGTCGATCCCTCCACTCTTACTGTCAATGAAAAAGAAGAAATGTGCCGCGGTTGGGTACGTGCCATGTGGAAGAACATTGGTCCACGCAATGATGTGCCCGCTCCGGATATTGGTACCACTCCTCAAATGATGGGTTGGATGATGGACGAATATTCCCGCCTCGTCGGCCAATACACCCCCGGCGTATTCACCGGCAAACCGCTTGGCGGCGGCGGCTCTTTGGGCCGCACCGAAGCCACCGGCTATGGCGTGATCTACACCGTCCGCGAAGCAATGAAGCACCTCAAGATCGATGGCAAGAACTCCGTCGCCGCCATTCAAGGTTTCGGCAACGTGTCACAATATGCGGCTGCCGGTTTCGTTGAAATGCTCGGTGGACAGGTCGCTTGCGTTTCCTGCTGGGATCGCCACGACAAGAAGGCTTACACCTACAGCAAGAAGGGCGGCATTGATCCGCGCTTCCTGCTCACCATCGTTGATGAATACGGCACGATCGACAAGGCCAAGGCTCAGGATGCTGGTTACATCGTTGAAGACGGCGACGCCTGGATCACCAAGGAAGCCAATGTCTTGATCCCCGCCGCGATGGAAGGACAGGTCACTTCCGATACCGTTGGCAAGATGTCCAAGAACATCAAGATCGTTGCCGAAGGCGCAAACGGCCCCTGCACACCCGAAGCGGACGAATTCTTCAAGAAGAACAACATCTTCAATATCCCCGACTTCCTCTGCAACGCTGGCGGCGTGACCACCTCCTACTTCGAACAGGTTCAGAACGATATGAACTTCTACTGGTCGAAGGAAGAAGTGCTCGAAAGACTCGACCAGAAGATGACCTCCGCCTTTAACAGCGTCGTTGACCGCAGCGAAAAGGAAAAGGTCTACATGCGCGATGCAGCCTACATGGTTGCGATCGATCGCGTGGTGAAAGCCATGGATCTGCGCGGCTGGTTGACCGGTAACGCGTAAGAAGAGAACCGAGATTCGCGAATAGTAAAAGAGGACTTGTCACCAGACAAGTCCTCTTTTTGAATTGCGATTAATCGTAAATCTCGGAACTGTTCCTGTTTTCTGCGGCAGTAACCCAACTCTGACATTTGATACAATCACCAGAAACAACGCGATTTGCTATTCTCTGCTCTCTAATCACTATTCTCTAAAAGAGGCCCTCATGTCAAAACAAACCTTCAAATGGGACGATCCTTTCCTGTTCAACGACCAGCTCAGCGATGAAGAGCGCATGATCCGCGATACGGCACGCAAATACTGCCAGGACAAGTTAATGCCGCGCATCCTCGAAGCGAATCGAAATGAGAGCTTCGACCGCTCCATCATGAATGAAATGGGCAGCCTGGGGTTTTTAGGCAGCACCCTGCCCGAAGAATACGGCGGCTCGGAATTAAATTACGTCTCCTACGGCCTGATCGCCCGCGAAGTGGAGCGCGTGGACAGCGGTTACCGTAGTGCAATGAGTGTGCAAAGCTCGCTGGTCATGCATCCCATTTATACCTACGGCTCCGAAGAACAGAGGAAGAAATATCTGCCCAAACTCGCCAGCGGAGAATGGGTCGGTTGTTTCGGTCTCACCGAGCCTAATCATGGCAGTGACCCTGGCAGTATGGAGACCCGCGCCAAAAAAGTGGATGGCGGATATATTGTGCATGGCAACAAAATGTGGATCACCAATTCCCCGATTGCCGATGTTTTCATCGTGTGGGCAAAATTGGATGGTGAAATTCGCGGCTTCATTTTGGAAAAAGGCATGAAGGGATTAAGCGCCCCGAAGATCGAAGGCAAATTCAGCCTGCGTGCCAGCACTACAGGCGAGATCGTGATGGAAGAAGTCTTCGTCCCCGATGAAAACCTGATGCCGAATGTCTCTGGCTTGAAAGGTCCATTTGGATGCTTGAACAAGGCACGATATGGAATTGCCTGGGGTGCTCTTGGGGCGGCGGAATTTTGCTGGCATGCCGCGCGTCAATACACACTTGACCGTCCGCAGTTTGGACGTCCACTGGCGGCGAATCAGATCATTCAACTCAAATTGGCGAATATGATGACGGAGATCACGCTCGGTTTGCAAAGCGCATTGCGCGTGGGACGACTCATGGATGAAGACAAGTCCACGCCTGAGATGATCTCGCTCATCAAACGCAACTCCTGCGGCAAGTCACTTGAGATCGCGCGCATGTCACGCGATATGCACGGCGGCAATGGCGTTTCAGATGAATTCCACGTCATTCGCCATGTGATGAATTTGGAAGCGGTTAACACCTACGAAGGCACACACGATATCCACGCGCTGATTCTTGGCAGGGCGCAAACGGGAATTCAGGCGTTTTCATAAAGTGATGACTATGATAACAAAAAGAGGATGTGCTTCTGCGCATCCTCTTTTTGTATCGAAATTTCGTTACAGATGTCCTTCCAGACACACCACACCCTCGGCGCCGACTTGCGCATCGTGGACCGTACCCGCTGGCAGGTCGAGCCGATCGCCTGCATGGAGGGTGACCTTCTGTTTAAGCAGGGGCAATCCAAAGGTGATGCTGCCCCTGACCACATAGATCACCTTGTCGAAACCATGCTTGTGCGCCGAATAAACATCATGCGGACCATTCGACCATGAATAGGGATTCAATCCCTGGCCTGCCATGATCGTATATAACAATTCCTCGGTTGGTGGGCTTGCTGTTTCCCATGGGGTGACGCGAAATGAGTTTGTTGTCATCCTGTTGCTTCCATCAACTCGATTCGATTTCCAAACGGGTCGAAGATGTGTGCTCGTTTGTAGCCATCCAGCGGCGGCTGGGTCGTGTCTGTTTCAAACCCTGCTTGTTGGATTTTTGCAAGTAACTCATCAAGGCCATCCACGACGAAAGCAGGATGTGCCTTGCGCGCGGGGCGGAAATCCGCTTCGACCCCGATATGCAATTTCACAGAATCAGACTCGAACCAGACTCCGCCGCGTTTTGCAAGCTCGGGCGGTTTTGGGACTTCATGAAACCCAAGCAGGTCGACGAAGAAAGCCCGCGCTTCACGCTCCGCGTCGCCGCCAACTGGCATTGCGATTTGAACATGGTCAACCCTGAGAATGCTCATCTATTCCGTTGGATAACCCGCTTCCATCCACGCGGCCAGGCCGCCAAGGATGGGAGTCGCTTTGGTAAATCCGTTATGTAAAAGCAGGAACGCCGCACGGGCGCTCGTGTGTTCATTTTGTCAGGTACAGTAGGTAATGATCCACTGATCCTTATCGAGCGGCACGTTCGCTATATTGCCTTCAAACTCACCCAATGGAATTAAGACAGCCCCGGCAATGTGGACCTCGGCATAGGCTTCCGAACTGCGTACATCCACAATGACCGCTTCACCGCTATCGAGCGCAAGCTTTGCATCCTCTACAGAGACGCGCGGCACCTCATCTTCTGTTTGTGGCTGGCCGCTTTTGGTCGGCAGAGGAGACAGGGTGAAGATCGGGGCTTGCGTTGAGATGGGGGCATTGGATTCGCTTTGCGGCAGGATGGCATTACACGCCAGCACTGCCAGCAAAGCGACTGAAAGGCCGATAAAAATATTCCTTTGTCTTGTCATTGCCTACCTCCAAAGTTTATTTAAAGTGCGTCGCACCAAAAGGTTGGATCGTTCTATCAAAATTGGTGCGACGCACCCTGCGCCATAAGACTACAACTTGCAGAAACGGTCGATGCGTTTACCGATAATGGCGAGGCTGTCATCCCAGAACTTGCGCGTGGTGATGTCAATACCAAAGCGTTTGGCGAGTTTTGCCGCGCTTTCTTCGCCTGTGGATGCAAGCAGATTCTTGTAATCCTGTACGAAGGCTTCACCGCGCTGTTGATAAATGGCATACAACCCCGTGGCGAACAAAAGGCCGAAGGCATACGGGAAATTATAGAAGGAAAGCCCGGAAGAATAGTAGTGCGGCTTCCAAGTCCACATGAATTTTTGCAGGTATTTCTCGTCGATGCCGTTGCCATAGGTGGCCTTTTGGGCACGTTCCATGATGTCGTTGAAGTCATCCGCAGAAAGCTCGGATTGTTCACGGCGTTCGAACACTTCCTTCTCGAACAGGAAGCGCGAATAAATATCCACCACCACCTGCCCCGCACCCTGGATCTGCGCTTCGAGCACGGCCAGTTCTTCCTGTGGGTCCTTGGTTGTGGCGAGCACTGCTTCAGTGATGATCGTTTCACACATGGTTGAGGCAGTTTCGGCCAGAGTCATGGGCGTGAGCTGCTGTAACACCGTCTTGTTTGCCTGATAGGCACATTCGTTATGGAAGGCATGTCCCAATTCATGTGCCAGCGTGCTGACTTGATCGAACGAACCGTCGAAGTTGCACAAGATGCGGCTTTCCTTTAATCCCTGTACCTCAGTACAGAATGCGCCGCCGCGTTTGCCTTCGCGTTGTTCAGCATCGATCCAATTGTTGTCGAAGGCGCGTTTGGCGAACACACTCAGATCGGGAGAAAACTTCTCGAAGTTTTCGAGAATGAAATCGCGCGCTTCTTCGTAGGAATACACCTTATCCGTTTTTCCGAGCGGGGCGAAGATATCCCACCAGGCGAGTTGTTTCTTGCCGATCTTCTTCGCCTTGGATTTGAAGTACTTACGGAACATTGGGAAGGAATCTTTCATCGCTTCGAGCATGGCTTCGAGAGTCTTGCGGTCGAGGCGTGCCGCGTCAATGGCAGAATGGACTGCATCCTTGCGTCCACGGCGTTTGTTCAAGACCACGGTTTCACCTTTGACCCCGTTGAGGCAGGCGGCCAGTGTTTCTTTTACACCTTCCCAGGCAATGTTCTCTGCTTCGTATCCACGGCGGCGCGTAGCTTCATCGGGGTGCGAGCGCAGATTGATCAACGCGGGCATCGGCATTTTCTCCACTTTGCCGTCGAGTTCGAATTCAACTGACATCTGCGAAACGACCGAGCCCTGCAATTTGCCGAAGGCATTCCCGCCGCTGAGTGACATTTCTGCGGCAAGCTGCTCTTCGATCTCGCTCATCAGGTATTTGCTCTGCTGTGCAGATTCCTTCAGCATGAAGGCGTGTGCCTTTGCCGAGGGATTCAACTTGACGATCATCACCCAGCTTTTGGGCATTTGCCCCGACCCATGCGGTGAACTGTGTGAACAGTTGACTCATCGGCAGGCTGGCCTGCTCCATTTCGGAAAGGGTCTTCATGGCCACTTTGTCACGTGAATTGGTGGTGACGAATGAGTAGATATATGGGAAGATCGTGGAGGAAAGGGTCTGGATTTTGTTGATGCGGTCAATGGCTTCGCCTATGAGGGGTGCCAACTCCCTGGCTTTGGATTTCGGGCCAGCTTTGCTCAGTTTGTTCTTGAAAAACTTTCCAAAAGAAGCAACCTGTTTTTTGTAATCTTCAACAGCTGCCTTGAATTCTTTTGATTCAAGCGAAGGATATACGTTTGTTAGATCCCAATGGGGGGCGGAAATGGTCATTTTGTTCTCCTTGAAATATGAGATATGGCTAGTATACCAAAGGCCTTGGGGAACTTTTTACCTTGCCTTTTCATCTTTGAACCTATACAATGAATTTAGACACGGAGGTTCTTATGAAACAGGATCGATTTCTTATCGGCATTCTGGCAGGCATTGGAGTTTTGATCCTGCTTGCCCTCGTTTTGTTCTTCACGCGAAAAGAAGACAAAAGGGAATACATGACCGCGGATTCACCCGAGGCGGTGGTTTATAACTATGTGCTGGCTATCACAAACGATGATTACAAAAAAGCCTACTCCTATCTTGCCGAAAAGGAGCATAAACCCAGCTATGAACAATTTCGGCAGTCCTTCTTTAATGGAAGTATTTATTCAGATAACGTTGGTGTGGATGTAGGAACTGCGGAAATTGATGGTGCTGACGCCCTTGTTGATTTGGATATGGTGTACTCTCCCAGTGACCCATTTTCCGGCGGCTACACCAATACAGACCGCGCCCAACTTGTCAATCAGAACGGTGATTGGAAACTGACCTACATGCCATATAACTTCTGGGCATACGATTGGTATCAGGAACAATTTAAGTAATAGCTGCCCTCGCAATGGCGAGATGGAGTGAATCATGAAAACAGTCAGAAGACTTTACTTTTATGCCGTAGCCCTGATCAGCTTCGAGGTGGTGTTGTGGGGCTTGGTTGGTTTGATCCGCTCCATTGTCAACCCGAACCTGATCACCGATAACGCACAGGCGCTGGCAACGGCACTTTCCCTTATTTTGGTAGGAATCCCATTTTTTCTTGTCCACTGGTTGTGGGCTCAGCGGGTCTCGGCGCGTGAAGAGGAGGAGAAAACTGCCACGGTGCGCGCTGTATTTTTGTATGGCGCATTGCTTGCCACACTCATCCCAGCTGTGCAAAATTTGCTGGCATTGCTCAACCGCGCCTTCATCGGTGCAGCCAGGATTTCATACGAACGTGCTTTGATCGGCGGCACGCAATCCTGGCCCGATAACCTCATTGCGATCATTCTCAACCTGTTGATGGCCGCCTACTTCTGGAGCATTCTCCGCGCCGAATGGCCCGCTCTGACTGATACTGAAAACTTCAAAGATATTCGCCGCATCTATCGTTACTTGTGGATGCTGTACGGCTTGTTGATGGTCGTATTCGGTACACAGCAAATTTTGCAATTCATTTTACAAATCCCCACAGATTTGATCGGGACTTCCGGACGCGAGACATTTGTCAACGCGACCGCTTTGCTGGTGGTGGGTACGCCGATCTGGTTCTTTGCCTGGCGCTTCATTCAGGACGCCTTGCCTGATCCTGATGAAAGTGGGTCTGTTCTGCGCCTTATCATTCTCTACCTGCTTGCGCTCGGCGGCATCATCACTGTGCTGACAGCGGGCGGGAACATCCTTTACGATCTGCTCAGCCGCCTTTTTGGAGAAAATATCTCGAACACAGACCTTCTTCAAAATATCAGCGGTCCGCTTTCGTTGGTGATTCCCTTTGGCGTTTTGTGGGGCTACTATGGCGGCTGGCTAAACAAACAATTCGAGTCAGTGTCGAGTATTCCACGCCGCTCGGGAATGAAGCGAATCTATTTTTACATTCTTTCCACCATTGGGCTGGCAACAACGATCACTGGTGTGCTCTTGCTGTTTATGTTGATCATTGACCAGCTTACCAATAAAAACGTGGACGTCATTGCGGCGGATACTGTGTTGAAACAATTGGCCGCCGCGATTTCTGTTATTGCTGTGGGGTTGCCGCTCTGGTTAATGACCTGGCGGCCCATGCAGGCAGAGGCACTCGCCGATGGTGAATCGGGTGGACATGCGCGCCGTTCCATTGTTAGAAAGGCATATTTATATCTGGCTTTGTTCGCGTCTGTTCTGGGAACAATGGTGCCAGCAGGAATGATCATTTTCCTGTTGATCCAGGCCGCGTTGAAGGGCGAAGTCGAAAAGGATTTTCTGAACAGCATATTGACAGCCTTGCAGGCATTGATCGTATTCGTTGTGGTATTGGCTTATCACCTTATGGCGTTGCGCAAAGACGGCGCGGCGCAAGCTGATGTATTGGAGGAAAAGCAATCGGAATTCCGTGTGGTGGTCTTTGACCATGATGGGAAATTTGGCGAGGCGGTCAAGTCGGTATTTGCCAGGCAGGCTCCTAAATTACCCGTGACCGTGCTGAAGGCGGGCGAAGCCATTCCTGCCGATGTGAAAGCGAATGCCTTGGTATTATCTGGTTCACTGGCTGTGAATTTGCCCGACCATGTCGAGGCGTGGATCCGCTCATTTGATGGGAGCAGGCTCATCGTCAATGATGATGCGGCGGGCGTTTACTGGATGAATGATTTTGGGCAGGCGGCTTTATCCGCGCAGGCTTTGGCGGAGGGGCAGGATATCCGCCCGCGATCTGCCGCAAAAGCAACACCAGTGTGGACGTATGTAGCTTATGTGTTTGCAGGATTGTTCGCGTGCCAGTTGCTGATTATATTATTGTCTCTGGGTATATCTTTGGTTGTCGGCGGTTAGTTAATGATATACTTTCAAAAAAATCATCCGAGGCGATAACCTATGAAAGTAACTGTCCTTCAAGAAAACCTTGCACGCGGTTTGAGTATTGTCTCCCGCGCCGTTTCGCCGCGCAGTACCCTCCCTGTTTTATCTAATATTTTGATCGCAAGTGATGAAGGCCGTTTGAGGCTTTCGGCCACCAACCTTGAGTTGGGCATTACCTGTTGGATCGCGGCTCGTATCGACGAGGAAGGATCCACCACGGTCCCTGCGCGTACCTTTGCTGACTTGGTGAATACTTTGCCGGGTGATCAGGTGCAGTTGGCATTGGATGTGAAGACTCAAAACCTGCATGTAAAAGGCGGCACTTCGAATAACGATATCAAGTGCATTGATGCGCAGGAATTCCCTCCGCTGCCTGTGCCTGAAATGGATGGCGCTGTTCAATTAAACGTGGCTGATTTTAAAGAAATGATCCAGCAGGTTGTCTTTGCTGCATCCACCGATGAAGCCCGCCCTGTGTTGATGGGCGTGTTGATGCATGTGGAAAAGGACAAACTTACGATGGCAGCGGCAGATGGTTTCCGTCTTTCGGTTCGCAAGGCAGTCCTTTCGAATCCCGTGCCCCAGCCGTTGAATTTGATCATTCCGTCACGCGCGTTGAGCGAACTGGCTCGCGTGGCTTCGGATCATGAAGAACCCATTTACATGGTTGCGCCGAAGAATCGTGGTCAGGTTTTATTCCGTGTGAAGGACGTTGAAGTTGTTTCGCAATTGATCGATGGGACATTCCCGGATTATCAGCAGATCATTCCGCGTAGTTACAAATCACGCACGCTGGTTTCCACAGCCTCGCTGCTCAAGGCTTGCAAGCAGGCTGAGATCTTTGCGCGTGAAGGTTCGAACGTTGCCCGTTTCGACATCAAACAATCGAATGGCGAAATGCAGCCAAGTGAAGTGGAAATCTCCGCCACATCTGAAGAGACTGGTAAAAACGAGACCATCGTTGAAGCGACTGTGGATGGCGGCAGTGTGTTGATCGCGTTCAACGTCAAGTTTTTGCGCGAAGCGTTGGAAGTGATCAAGACTCCGAACGTTGCGCTGGAAACATCTGCGGCGAATGCGCCTGGTGTCATCAAGCCGGTGGGTGACGATAATTTCCTACACGTGATCATGCCGATGCATTTGGGATAATCAATAGAATCAAAAAAATCCGCCGAAGATTTTCTTCGGCGGATTTTTTTGATTCTTGAAACCAGAACAAATGTTCTATTTTGTTTGCGCTTCATTTTTGACGGGGAAGTTGGTACGGAGTCGAATGGCATATGCCAACACCCCAACACCTAAAAGCAAGATCATTAGCTCGAATCCAAAAACACTCACGGCAACATTTTCACCAGCTGTGATCTTTGGAAATACATAAACTGCCACTGCATCGACAAATGCATGCCAGAGTAATGCGATCCAAAACCATTTCTTTTGATTGGCGACAATGCTGTACAACACAAGAATCGATAAGCCAATATGTAAACTCATCGCTGAGATACGTTCCATAAACCCGAACAAAGGCATGACATCGGGCTGAGTCCAATATGCATTAATTTGTTCTTGAACAAGCCCAACTTGATCGGCTGGTAAGTTCAATGCAGAAAGATTGGACGGATCTCGCATGGCAATCATTTGTGCCATCGTTGAGATCGAGATGATGCCCAGCAAGATCGCCTCGATGCCACCATGTCCAAGCCCGATGACGATTCCATTTTTCCATGTGTCTGTTGATTTGCGAATGGCTTTGAATAAAATGTAGCGAGCTGTTTCCTCGAATATACCCGCAAGTAAACCCAACACAACCGCGTTGAAGATCAGTGTTATAGATTTATCTGGCGATGGAAGTATGCCGTTTGAAAACAGTGCAGTCAGCCCATATACAACGGGAATATGCAGCACCTGTGATGCGATAAAAGTCAACGCGCCTACTGTGAATAGTTTGCGAAAATCTTTGAAGCCAAGCTTGAATTTCTTCGCGATGAAAAAACCAGCAATAAGCGGCAATAGGATCATGCCTGTGTAGCCAATGATGGAATATGGAATAAACATTTCTTCTCCGAATTTATCTGATGCGTGTGAGAATCTCTGACGGTGTTGTGGCCGTGGTCATATCTCGTGGACGGTTTCACGTGAAACAAAAAGCGCGGCACTTTTGAAGCCGCGCTTTTTGTTTAGGTCTTCATTTCATTACGATACAAAATATAAGAGTAGACCACCAGAAACAGTGTGGATCCCATCAGCGGAACAAACATCAACCAGAAGGCCAGCATGCCGCCGAAGAATCCTCCAATGATGGCGAATGCTCCAGAAAGCATGAACAGGACCGAGCCGAGTTGATGCGTTTTATTCCAGACCGTATCGCTGGAAAGAGTCCACGGGGTCCGAATCCCGATGAAGAAATTGCGTTTGGCCTTCTTCAACATATAGCCGATAAAGAAGAACAGCAGGCCGATCATCGGCAGCATGGCTGCGCTCATTTTGAAATTATTGTAGCCGAGGCTCCATGCCAAGGTCAGCGCGTGGATATAAAGCATGAAGGCCACGAAGAACACGATAAAAAGATTGAAAGTTTCGCGGAATTCCGCAACGTTTGCTTTTAGTGGGTCAATGTTGGGAATAAAGATGAATAACACGAACATTCCCAACGTGATCAGTGGCAGCAGGAACACGCCCCAGAATCTTGGCATGGTTCCGTCCACTTCATCATTGGCATTCCAATGGGAAGCCATTTGGTCTGGAAGCTGATTCCAAAGAGCCAGGCCAGCAATGGCAGCGATCACAATCAAGCCCAGTACAATCATTGAAGTTGTTTTGGTAGTCATTTTTTCTCTTTTCTGTTTCGTTTCACGTGAAACGATTTACTTGTCTTTTGGTAGGTTATTTTGCGCCAGCGAAACCATTCCACTGAGACCGCCGAGATTCATCGTGTCCACAGCGGAGGATGGAACGATCACGAGCGCGCCTTTTTCTTTCAGGCCTTCAAACAGCATGTTCATCCCACGCAAATGGAGCGCGGTGGGATTATTGATGTACGCTTGCGATGCTTCGGCAAACGAAGCTGCGATCTGTTGCTCTGATTCGCCGAGGATCACGCGGGCTTGTCGTTCGCGTTCTGCCTGCGCTTGGCGCGACATGGCGTCCTCTAGAACCTGAGGGATTACCACATCGCGAATCTCCACAGATTGTACGGTTACGCCCCAGGGTGTGGAGCGCTCGTCAATGATCTTCTGTAGCTCTTCATCCATTTTTGCGCGGCCGACCAGAATATCGGCGAGCGACATTTGCCCAATGATCTCACGCAGTGCGGTCTGTGCTGCCCACGAAATCGCGCTCTGGTAATCCTTTACTTCAAGCGCGGCTTTCTCCGCATCCCACACCACCCAGAACAATACGGCATCCACGTCCACTGGCACGGTATCTTTGGTGAGAGTCTTTTCCGCTGAAAAGGATGTGACCATCACACGATGATCAATCCACATTGTGGCGTTATCAATGATCGGAATCAACCAAAACACACCGGGCCCTTTCAAGCCATGGAATTTCCCCAAACGCAGTACAACGGCTTTTTCCCATTGCGACGCAACCTTCAGTGCAAAGAGAAAATACGTGCCGATCATGGTCAGGCCAAATACCCAAACTCCGATCACTGCATCTGGAAATCGACCATCGCCAATCACTGCACCAAGTATTGCAATCAACAGAAACACTGTGAATATTGTTATGGCAATCGGCGAAATGTGTTGATCATCTTTTGATTGTTTGTTCTTTTCGATTAACGACTTAAATAGATTTGTGTTCATTTTGCATTCTCCTTCTGTTTGTTTTGCGCTTCTTTCCTGACCTTCAAACTGTCTCTAACCATTTGGCTGATCTCCTTTTCGAAGAAGCCCAGTCGAAAGGCTTCGTTGATGAATCGTTGAGTCAATGCTTCAAGTGATTCATTCCGTAACTTTTCACTGATGTTTGGTGGTGGTATCTCTGTAATATATGTGCCGCGTCCTTGTTGAGTGGAAATGATTCTGGCTTCATCCAATATACGATATGCACGCGCCACAGTATTGAAGTTGACTCGTAATTCCTGCGCCAGCGCACGGACCGTGGGTAGCTGGTCGCCGGGTTTCAACCTCCCATTTGCCAGCTGACTTTGTATCTGGTTAACGATTTGAGTGTAAATAGGAAGGCCTGAATGGAAATCAAGCCGAAGGGTGAGTTTCTTCTCTGTCATAAATCGCATCCTGATTGTACTAATTGTATCATTGTACTAATTGTAATCAGATTCAAATTTAAGTCAAGCCCTTTAAGAACTGATGTTCCCGTTGCCCAACGGGAACATCAGAAACCCAGGAGAATGCATTTAGGTTTTTTACTTGGGAATTGAACCCTTGCGATTATTTCAAAAAGTGCCTGTCGCTTGGGTTTTCGCGCTCATCCATTGCGCACAGAATCAGCAGCGCACGAGATGGCGTTGCGTTGGGATTCTTCCATTGATGAGGAAGATATGCTTCAAAGATCAGGCTGTCGCCAGGCTCGAGAATATAGGTTTTATCCTCCACCGTGTAGATGATTTTTCCTTCGATGCAAAAGACAAACTCACGCCCGGTGTGGACAATCGGAGTCCGTCCGCTGTCGGCATAGGGATTCAGTGTAATAATGACTGGCTCCGCCCCAAAGTGCGACATCCCCGAAGCCAGGTCCGCTACTTCCCCCTGAGAAAAAATGGACTGAGGTCTTTCTCCCGATTTCTGGAAAACAATCGTGCTATGGCCGCGGTTATTTTCAAAAAATGAAGTGATTGGTATTTGCAGGGCCTGTGATAATTGTTGAAGTGTATTGACACTTGGTGATGTCCGTCCGTTTTCGATCAGGCTGAGTGTATTGACATTCAACCCGCTTAATTCAGCTAATACTTTGATCGAAAGTCCTCGTTCTGCACGAATAATGCGCAGTCGCTGGCCTACATTAAGTTCACTGTTTGACGACGCTGTTGAGGTGAAAAAAGGAGAGTTTGTATTACGGGCATTTTTTGGCATAAAATCTTTCACTTGCTAATCCAATTACACATTATTATAGTTGTGGAACCGAAATGGTCAAGATGTGCAACTATTACATTGGTTTTTGCTACGGGTTTATTGGTATAAATAGCACCCTTCCGCTGTTTTTTTCGCTTTTTTTGAGTATATGGACGATGGGAAAGATGCTTACGACCCTCTTATGATTTAAATATATCTGCATGGTAGAATTCACACGCATTAATTAAAGGAGCGTATAAAAATGGAATCAAAAACTGGTACATGGACTGAGAAAAAGGGTTTGGCCCAAATGTTAAAAGGCGGCGTCATCATGGACGTGGTGAATGCCGAGCAAGCCAAGATCGCAGAAGATGCGGGTGCGTGCGCGGTGATGGCTTTGGAGCGCGTCCCTGCTGACATTCGTGCAGACGGCGGTGTGGCGCGCATGTCTGACCCTGACATGATCTTGAAGATCATTGATGCGGTCAGCATTCCTGTTATGGCGAAGTGCCGCATTGGACATTTTGTGGAAGCGCAGATTTTGGAATCCATCGGCGTTGACTATATTGATGAATCCGAAGTGTTGACTCCTGCTGATGAAGAACATCATATTTTGAAGCACAACTTCAAAGTGCCGTTCGTTTGCGGATGCCGTAACATTGGCGAGGCCTTGCGCCGCATTGGTGAAGGCGCCGCGATGATCCGCACTAAGGGTGAAGCTGGTACTGGTGATGTGGTGGAAGCTGTGCGCCATGCCCGTTCGGTGATCGGTTCGATCAAGCATTTGCAGGTGATGGACGATGAAGAGTTGATGACCTTTGCCAAGAACAACGGCGCGCCGTATGAATTGGTGAAGGAAGTGAAGACTCTCGGACGTATGCCTGTTGTCAATTTTGCGGCGGGTGGTGTTGCAACTCCCGCCGATGCAGCCTTGATGATGCAGCTCGGCGTAGACGGTGTATTCGTCGGCTCTGGCATTTTCAAGAGCGGTGACCCTGCCAAACGCGCCGCGGCCATCGTCAAATCTGTGACCCATTATCAGGATGCCTCCATCCTTGCCGAAGTGAGCAAGAACCTCGGCGAAGCCATGGTGGGACGCAATGCCGCACACATGCCTGAAAGCGAAAAACTCGCTGTTCGTGGTTGGTAAACTATTGTAGGAACACGGCATCGCCGTGTTCCTACGGAATTTGAAAATGAAAATCGGTGTCCTCGCCCTTCAGGGCGATTTTGCGGAACATATCACCATGCTGAAACGAATTGGCGTGGAGACGGCTGAAGTGCGCCTGCCAAAACATCTTGATGGACTCGACGGGCTGATTATGCCCGGTGGCGAATCGACGACGTTTGGAAAACTGGCCGTTGCGTATGGCTTGATCGAGCCCATTCAACAATTTGGAAAAAGCCATGCCATTTGGGGAACCTGTGCGGGAGCCATCTTCCTTTCAAAGGATATCGGGCGTGACCAGCCTTTGTTGGGCCTGATGGATATCAAAGTCCAGCGCAATGCATTTGGCAGGCAGGTTGATTCGTTTGAAACGGACCTTGAGATCGACGAATTAATGAAAGTGACCGGTACGGAACATCCGTATCACGCGGTGTTCATCCGTGCGCCCATCATTGAGTCGGTGTATGGGAATGCGCGGGTGCTTTCTGCTTTGGAAGATGGCCGCATTGTTGCGGCGCAGGAAGGCCATTTGCTGGCGACTTCCTTCCATCCTGAATTGACCGATGATACGCGTTTCCACGAGTATTTTATTTCTTTAGCATCGTAAATTGCAGGGGGCACAGCATGGCTGTGCCCCCTGCGGTATAAAAAATGTCCATTCGCCCTCTCGACCTGCTTGATCTGCCTGTTATTACGCGATATCGAAATAATGTCTTGACCCTCGATAGCGCGCGTGCACTCACGCGTGGTCATCCCCTTGGGGCAATGGGATTGCTGGCTTATATAAATCCCGCACGTCATTTGTATGCGGCGATCTCGAACGGCGGCGATACCGCCCTGTTGGGCGGAGTAATCCACACCCGCGGTGAAACGTTTGCGAAGTTATTGTATCTTGCACCTTCATCCAACTTGGCCGACCCGACCCTGCCTGCATTGATCGAACATCTTGCCGCCCAGGCGGGCGAGTGGATGGCTTTCCATGTATTGGCTGAAGTGGATGAATCAAGCGATGTTTTCCCGGCGTTGCGCATGGCGGGATTTTCCGTCTATGCCTGGCAGAGGCTTTGGGATGTGAGTCTGCTTGAGAAAACAGAACCAGCTTCCAGCTTAAGTTGGAGGCGCACCCGTTCGTTGGACTTGCCTGCGGTGCAGAGTCTGCATTATCAGATCGTGCCGCCGTTGCTGCATCCTGTTGAGCCTGCGCCGAATCGAGTGATCGGGTTTGTGAGTCAGAATTTGAAATGTTATGCCAGTGTAACCGCGGGCATGTATGGAGTTGTGCTGACACCGCTCATTCATCCTGATGAACAGAATGTGAGTGAAAAAATATCGGCGCTGGTGGCTGGGCTGCCAGATCGCCGCGGGCGCAAAGTTTATTTGAATGTGCGTTCGTATGAAGCATGGCTCGAACCTGTGCTGGCAGACCTCGGCGCGCAGGCTTCGTCACGTCAGGCGGTAATGGTGAAACATCTGGCGCGTTTGATCAAGGAAGGCCAGACGGCTGCGCGTACTGTTCCCACAAATGTGGGTGTACCTGCTTCACGGATTAGTAGAATGGATGTAGATGAGTAATTGGGTCACATATGATGGCGGCCGCAGTATTGGTAAAACAGGTGCTGCGGGCGATCTCATTCTTTATGATGAAGAACACAATCTCGGTGCGCGCATCACACTGAAACGCGGCAAGACCTTTATTTCCGTATCGTGCAATTTTTATGGATGGATGGATCACACGCGCTTCTTCAATACGCTTTCTGAAGCGGAACGCGAATACAGGTCCATGAAAACGGCGATCGTTGGAATGATGGAATCTTTGAAATTGGCAAGCTCGAACAAGCTCAAGGGCTGGGAAGCAATCTCTGAATTCGTAAGGCGGTTTCCATAAAATGCTAAAAGCACTTATCTTTGATTTTGACGGACTGATCCTCGACACCGAGACGCCCGAGGTTTTGGTATGGCAATCCATTTATCGCGATCATGGATTTGAATTACCCGTGGATGAATGGAAAAAAACGGTTGGCGGATATGGGCTCTCGAACTTTGATGCGGCGGTACATCTGGCGCTTCTTTCTTCGGGACGGCTGGATCCTGTTTCAATGCGCAGCCGCTACCGAAAAGAAGCGGATGCGATCATCCATGCGAGCCCGATTTTGCCCGGGGTGGTCGGTTTGATCGAGCAGGCCCGCGAACTGGGTGTGCAAGTTGCCATTGGTTCCAGTTCACCGCATTCATGGGTGGATACGCACGCAAAACGACTCGGTATCTTTCATTATTTTAAATACATCATCTGTCAGGATGATGTGGCGCCCGGCCGAACCAAACCCAACCCCGATATTTATTTGAAGGCGCTGGAAGTGCTCAAGGTTCAAAACACCGAAGCGGTGGTTTTCGAAGATTCTCCGAATGGTGTGCTGGCCGCCCGCCGCGCGGGCATTTTCGCGGTGGCTGTGCCAAACCCGCTGACGAAAAGCCTCGGCGTCTCCGGCGACCTGACAGTTTCATCGCTGGCCGATTTATCTGTGCAAGAACTTTCGCAAATGATCTCATTGAAATCCCCGAACTCATAATCCATGTCGCCGCAGCAGAAAAAAATCGGACTAATCGCTGTGCTCGTTTTTGCGCTGGCGGGTTTGCTGTTCTTCAGATCCAGCCGCGTCACCCCGCCCGCAGACACTCCAACCGTGGCGGTGAATGTAACAGCGACATCCACCTGGACCCCTGCGCGAATTCCCGAAACCATTCCCATTGCAGATGACCCGTTGAAGGATTCGATCCTTGCAGCGGGAGATTATCTTGTGCGGCAGCAGCTTACGAACGGCGAGCTTTCCTATCAAGTGGATTTTGTGACAGGCGAACGTTCGTTTTCCCCTTCACATATCCGTTTGATCTCAGGAACAGGCGCGCTCTTCACAGTGTGCAGGGTTTCAGGAGATCTGAAATACTGTAGTGCCGCCGACCTCGCGCTCGACCATTATTTGGACTTGCTCGTCACAGACCCTGCGCATTTCAAAGGGACCTGTCTTTACACGGAAGGTACCTGTCAACTGGGCGGCGCGGCAATGACAGTGGATGCCATTTACAAACGCTGGCAGGCCACTGGGGAACTTATTCTGCACGAACGCAATTTGCTTGAAACTGCAATTGACCTTGGCTATTTCATCGTCTCCATGCGCAAACCGGAAGGCGGGTTCTATCATTCATATGACCCTCACTTCGGCGGCACGGTGGATGATGATTTTTTTGTATCCTATTTTCCTGGTCAGAGCTTGTTTGCGCTGGCACAGCTTTATGAAATGACAGGGAATGATTTCTGGCTTAAGCAGGCGCATGAAGTGAATGATTTCATGATCACACAGCCTGTCACCGAAGATCACTGGCATAGCTACGGACTCGGCCTGTTGGCTCGTCTCGATTCACTCACGAAGGCAGACCAGGCGTACGGGGAGCAGATCGCGGATACGATCATTTTAGGGGAAGTCCGTTCTCTTGATCTGAAAAACACCAGCATGTCCACGGCGACGAAGATCGAGTCGCTTGCATCGCTTGCACAGGCCCTTTATCTTTCAAATGCTGGCCACGAACGGCTGGATCCTGAAATCCGTACGTTTATCACCTTTGTGCAGGCGCGCCAGTTGCCGCATAATAATTGCGGCTGGACCATCAATGAGGAGATCACTGAAAAATTCGGCGGCGGGATCTTCAGCAATTGTGAAGCCACCACTATCCGCATTGACGGTCTGCAAAACTGGATCAACGGAGTTACGGCATATTTGGAATATCGGAGTATGATTAAAGTACAGAAATAAAGACGGCATCAAGCCCGTGCTTTCCCTTTACTGATGTCAGTTCGTTGGACGGGTTCTTAACCCGTTATCGCCGCATTTTCAAAAAATGTCAGGCTCAAGCCTGGCCTACCAAATAAATTCGAAGATAATCGATTTTACTAAAGGAGATTAATATGAGCATTGGAAAAGTAAAATGGCAATCCATTGTTTCGAAATACGCCTACCCTGAAACCTGGCGCAGTATATGGCAAGTATTGAATTCGGCTGTTCCCTTCTTTGTGTTGTGGTATCTGGCATACCGTAGCCTTGAAGTCGGGTACTGGCTTACGCTTTTGATCACGATCCCCACCGCCGGATTCATGGTGCGGATGTTCATCATCTTCCACGATTGCTGTCACGGATCGTTCTTTGAGACCCCGCTGGCGAACAACCGCCTGGGCTTGCTGCTCGGCGTAGCCGTGTGGACCCCCTACTATGCCTGGAAGCATTCTCATGCCATTCACCACGCCACTGCCGGTGATCTCGACCGCCGCGGCATTGGCGATGTCTATACCATGACGGTGGAGGAATACCTCGCCGCACCGTGGTACAAGAAATTCGGTTATCGTGTGATGCGCAACCCCGTTATTCTGTTCACCGTAGGTGCGTTGATCGTCTTTGTGTTCACACATCGCTTCTGGGAAAAGGGTTCAGGCAAACGCGAAAAAAACAGCGTGACCTGGACGAACATCGCCCTGCTCGGCTTTGTCGGCTGGACGATCTATCACATCGGCTGGCAGGCTTATCTGCTGGTTGAAATCCCCATTTTGCTGATGGCTTGTGGCGCGGGTGTTTGGCTATTCTATGTTCAGCACAACTTTGAGCCCACCTACTGGGAGCGCCACCAGAATTGGGAGTTCTTCAAGGCAGGCATGGACGGCAGTTCGTTCTACAAACTTCCGAAGGTGTTGCAGTGGTTTACCGGTAATATCGGGTTCCATCACATTCATCACCTCAGCCCGAAGATCCCCAATTACAAACTGGAGGAATGCCATAACGAGAATCCGATCTTTCAGATCCAGCCGCTTACTTTTAGAGACAGCTTGAAGTCGTTGTACTTCCGCTTATGGGATGAGAAGGAAAAGATGCTGGTGGGCTGGCGTGCGGTCAAGAAATATAAGATGAAGATACAGATGGATAATTAATATTTCATGTTATTCATTTGCTCTGTGTACCCAATCATGATTCCCTGAGCGTAGCGAAGGGTCTCTACTCCTGAAATCTGAGGTTCTTCGCTTTGCTCAGAACGACATTGCGTAAGGCGCATTATTCATTCAACACAAAAGAGAACGGCCATATGGCCGTTCTCTTTTGTGTTTATTCCTTTTTCAATTCGATCAAGCGCTGTTCCAATTGCGCCTGCATCTCCGCATACTCGGGCTGACCTGCGAGGTTGTTCAATTCGTACGGGTCATTCACCAGGTCGTAGAGTTCTTTTTCACCTGTGGAGTATTCCACGTACTTCCACTCGGCGTTTCTTACTGCGTAAAACTCCGGGATGTCCGCGCCGACTCCATCCTCGGTGGGCCAGTGTTCGAAGAGCAGGTCATCGCGCCAGGTGATATTTTCGTTTTTTAGCAAAGGCAGCAGGCTGGTACCGTCTACCGTATCGGGTGCGGTGAAGCCTGCCAGATCCGCGAATGTGGGGGCGAGGTCAATATTTGCAACGAAACTAGATTCAGTGCGGGCGGGGAACATGCCCGGCGCATACATAATGAATGGCACGCGGATACAGCTTTCGTACGCGCAATTCTTCGTCAGGCCAAAGCCATGATCGCCCACTGTCAATCCGTTGTCTGAAAGGTAGACAATGATCGTTTTTTCACGCAGACCTGTTTTATCGAGCGCATTCAAAATGGATGCGACCCCATCATCCACGGAAAGCAGGGAGCGCAGGATCTGTTTGTAGGTGATATCGATCTTGCTGACCGCGATCGAATTGAGATCCTGCAAATACTGGGGTTTGTCGCTGCGATCTTCTTCCATGAAACTTGGGTTTCTATAAGGTTCCGCTGTCAGCGCCGAATTCGCGCGGAATTGCTCGTCGTGCCGCTGCGCCCAAAAATAAGGCGAGTGCGGATTGTAATATCCCACCACCATGAAAAATGGTTCGTCTTTTGATTCTGCAATGAAGTCGACGGCGTTGCGCGTGGTTATATCGGCGCAAAAATCCTCGGGGGTATCGCCGTGCGTTTCCACATTTCCGTTGACGGAAATATTGTAGTTGTAAAAAGCCGCGTCCAGCAGGGTCGCCCATTCATCCCAGCCTGGCGGAACATACCCATACGGTTTAAGGTCTTCGTAGGCGTTCAAATATTTTCCATAATACGCAGTACGATAGCCCGCATCATTCATCCAGGTTGCGATCGTGGATGAGTCATCGAGTTTGGGCGCGCCGCCGAGCGGCATGCGATTGGTCAGCACTTGATGATTGTGCGCATACTCTCCCGTCAAAATACTTGAACGGCTCGGGCAACACAGTGGCGTGGTCACAAATCCATTTTCGAAATTCACGCCATCCTTCATCAACACATCGCGCACGGTCGGCATATATTGGACGGTTTCATACGGCTGATCATCGGTCAGAACGAAGATGATGTTCGGACGTTCATCATCGAGCCGCGATTGGGAAGCCTTCGCATCTGACTTAACCTCGAAGATGGTCGCTGAATAGGGGGCAGGGTCAGCGCCTGAGGTGGGGGCTTCTGTCGGCGTTGGGGTTGGTTGTGCACAAGCAGCGAGGATGAAAAGGCTTGCAAGGAGCGCGGATTTCAATTTACTTTTATGGGTTCTTTTGGAATTTGTCATTTTGGCAGGGTCATGGTGCGGGGAGAAAATGATTGGGTTGCAGAGCAGGTTTCAGCGGAGCGTGAAGCGCGAGTCATTATATCGTAATAAAAAACGGCGCAGACAAATAAAGTCTGCACCGTTTTGACAGGGTGCGTCGCACCCATTTGAATTTACACGTACTTTTCGCGCAGCACGGATGAAATGTAGTCCATGCTTGCGACGACGATCGCGATGGCAAGCATTTGGGTGCTGGCGGCGCGGTAGTTGAGCAGGTTGATATTCTGCTGAAGCAGGAAGCCGATGCCGCCGCCGCCCACGAAACCGATGATGGTGGACATGCGCACGTTGATATCCCAGCGGTACATGGTGTAGGAAATGTACGGCGGGATGATCTGCGGAATGACGGCGTAGATGATGGTTTGCAGGCGATTTGCGCCGGTGGCCGTGATGGCTTCGAGCGGACCAGGCATGATGCTTTCGACCTGTTCTGAATAGAGTTTTGCGAGGCTGACGATGGTGTGCAGTCCAAGCGCCATCATGCCTGCGAATGGGCCGATGCCGACCGCGATGACGAAAACGATCGCCATAACGAGAGCTTCAACGGAACGCAGCGCATTGAGGATGGTACGTGTGATGCTGTAGACGACCATGCCTGTTGGCAATGTGGCTTTGGGTTTGGTCAAAAAGGCAAGCAGTAAACCAAGCCCCGCGCCGACGATGATCGGCCCCCAGAAGGTGTATTCAACACGCCCAACCTGATACAGCCATTCCACCAGCCAGCCGCTTAAGCCGAAGATGGTTGCGCCTGCCAGTGATGCCACGATGAAGTTGATTGTTTTTACACGCGCGGCGGGGCTTTTCTCGGCTGTGCGCTGACCGATGCGCCCAAGGAAGCTGGCGAGTGCGCCGCCTGCGGCAAGTGCGCCCAATGCAGGTGTTGTGATTCGTAAAATATCGCTGACCTGGAAAAGGAAGGTGGCCAAAAAGCCGAGAGATCCAAGTGCCTTTTCAATGCCGAGGCTGATGCTGGTGGTCAAACCGGCCAGTTGGAAGAAGCCGAAAAATGCGACGAGGATCGCAATGAAGATCACGAGAAGGCGTGTCAGACGCACGGAAAGTGTGGGGACTTTTATTTCCTCCTGCGGTAGTGCCCAGCGAATCGCGAACCAAAAAATGAATGGCGTTGCGATCACACTTAACAAACTGACGACGATGTTTTCTGAAAGTGGGATGGTGAATTTACCCACCTGATTGACCACGAAATACCCAAGTCCCATGCCGATCGGCCAGCCCAAAACGGAAAGCGAAACACTGGTCAGCGGGCTGCGGACGGATTTCATCAAATTGCGGGCGGCGAGGAAACTAATGGGGAAGGCAAGGATTGTCCCTGCGGTGGTTGCCAACAACGCCATGAATACCGTTTCAATGATCTTGTCCCAGGTGTCTTTTGCATTTTGGGTGAAGTACGGTTTGCCGACGCTCTCGCTGATGGTCACGCGGATGAATTGCGGCGCATCACTGATACGGTCGGGGATAAGGAATGAAGCCGAAAAATGTCCATCGCTGTCGGTGGTGATCGACTCACGACCGAGTTCTACTACATTCAGAGGATCGTTCCCGGGGATGAAGCGGATCGGACCGGTGATGTTGTTTGGAAAGTTAAACCCTTCCACTTGAACAGTTTCGCCGGGTGCGGCGCAGGCTGGGCTGATCGTTAAGTATGCGCCGGAGGTATCTGCTTCGGGTAGGGTGGAGAGCAAGCCACCTGCTGGGCAGGGTACATACAAAGGCATGGTCACGATCGCCTGTTGTTGTTCGTAGCCAATGATGTCAGGCTGTGCCAGCGTGCGGGTGACACGGGTGAGGCTTTCCTGACGTCTTTCACTGCGTAATTCTTCAAGGTTGACTTTGGTGACATCGAAACCGTAGGCGTAGACGAATAACCCCAATAACACGGCCAGCCCGATCTGAATGGATTTCCACGCGGACGCGGATGATTTCTTTTCGTTCATGGCTTATCCCACCCTTTCTGCATCGCGGCCATAGATGTCTTTGAATTTCTTGTCGTTGATATCTCTGGGGTAGCCTTCAAATACCAACTGCCCCTGATTGAGAGCGATCACACGGTCTGCGTAACGATGGACCAGGTCGAGGAAGTGCAGGCTGCACAACACGGTCACGCCGTCTTTTTTGTTGATCTCTTCGAGATGTTTCATGATGCTGTGCGCGAGGACAGGGTCAAGGCTGGCGACCGGCTCATCGGCGAGGATCATGTTTGGGTCCTGCATGAGCGCGCGCGCAATGCCCACACGTTGCTGTTGTCCGCCGCTGAGTTCATCCGCGCGTTGATCGGCTTTATCCGCGATCCCCACACGTTCGAGTTGTTTGATGGCTTTTTCAATATCCTCTTTGGGGAAGCGGTTGAGGAAACTCCATGCAGGGTTGACGTATCCAAGCCGCCCGGCCAGCACATTGGTGATGACCTTGGAGCGATGTACGAGGTTGAAGTGTTGAAAGACCATGCCGATCTTGCGGCGGATGTTGCGCATTTCCTCGGGGGATGCGGCAGTGATATCCTCGCCATCCCATAAAATTTGGCCTTCTGTTGGGTCGATCAACCGATTGATGCAGCGCAGCAAGGTGGATTTCCCCGAGCCGCTCAAACCGATCACGGCCAGGAACTGTCCTTTGGGTACTTCAAAGGAGACATTGTCCAGCGCTTTGACACCCCCGTCGTAGATTTTGGTGAGATTTTTTACCTGGAGCATTGTGGCTTCTCGCAATCTTTGGTAAAGATATTGTGCGTTGTGCTTTCGCCAGATTATAAGATATAAGCGGGAAAAATGACTTGTGTGAATATAAAATGGGCAGAGAGAAATTCTCCCTGCCCATTTTATTTACTGCTGCATTGTATTACTTGGGAGCCTGATAACCGGTAGCGGCGACCATGGCGCGGACCATGTCATACTCGGCATCGGTGGCGGGAGCAATGCCAGACCAGCCGTAGAAATCTGCGGAACCGATCGAGGTGCCCCAGGCTTCAGTTGCTGCGAAAGCGAGGAGAGCTTCTTCGATCTGGGCGCGCAGGTCGGCAGGGAATTCGGGGCCGAAGGACAGGGTGTCATTCGGGATCGCGGCAGACACAGCGAGGATGCGGACCTTCTGCATTACATCTGGGGCTTCAACGCGGATGTTCGCGCGGGCATCCAAAACACGCCAGCCGTCGCAAAGGAGTTTCTTGCCTTCGGTATCGGGAGCGCAGTTCGGAATGGCATCGGCGGCGATTTCATACTGTTCGAGGCTGGTGATCTTGCCAGCGACATAGTCGTCGTAGCTAAAGAGAGGCTTGCCTTCGGGGGTCAGCGGAACGCTGTAGAAGACGGTACCGAAATCAACTTCGCCGTTGTACACAGCGGTGACGGTCTGGTTGTGACCGCCGGTCTGCTTCTGCTCACCGGGGGTGATGCCAGCAGCGGCGAGTTCAACAGCAGGGACCATATAGCCGGAGGTCGAGCCCTGATCGCCATAGCCCCAGGTCTTGCCTTCGAGGTCGGCAAGGGTCTGGTATTCGCTGTCGCGGGCGACAATGTATTCAGCCCAGTAAACCGGGAAGCCGAAGCGGATGGCCTTGAAGGCAACATCCACGCCGCACAATTGGCTGGCAAGAGCGTAGCCAAGGCCGGGGATGAACGCCATGGTGTCTGAAGGGGAGGCGCACATTTCTTCAATGGTCGCAGCATAAGAAGTCGGGACGACCACTTCGAAGGTCAGGCCGGTGGCTTCATTCAAAGCGGCTGCCATTACTTCACCACCGGTCACGATGATGTTCGCGTCCACGGAGGGGACGAACAACACTTTGATGGGGTGTTCCGGGGAGCCGATCGCAGGAGCAGGGGGTTCGGTAGCGGTTGGGACTTCGGTGGGGGCCTCAGTGGCGGGGGCTTCTGTAACAACAGGGGCCTCGGTGGCAGCGGGGCCACAAGCAGACAGCATCATCGAAGCGGCAACGATGAGGGTCAGCAGGACGAAAACGATACGTTTATTCATTTCTTCTCCTCTTAAGAGATAACAGTTTATGGGGCAAACAGCGCCCCTGACTTAAAGATGATAGCTCATATCGATTGTACAAACAAGTACGCTTGTCTTAAAAAAAGATTATGTTTTTCACTGTTTGTTTTACTGAACGATTGCCGGGTTATAACGTGCGTATGAAGAACTTTAACTCCTCATCGTCGTTCGGGAGTTTGATCATCTTTTCGAATTTGAGTCCCAGCTTTTCGAGCAGACGGATCGATCTGTGGTTATCCGTCGTGGTGATTCCTGCAATTCGCTTTAATCCCAGTGTGTTCCTGCTGTAGTCCATGATTGCAGCAGCGGATTCGAATCCATAGCCTTTGGATTCGTATTGCGGCAGGAATGCAAAGCCGACATCCACATCATCGAGTCCTTCGCGCTTTACCAGGCCGCAAATACCAATGGGGATATCGCCTTCCTTCAAGAGGGTTAAATACAACCCGAAGCCATGGCTGTCATAACTTTTGACCAGTCTGGTTTGAATGTATTCGCGCGCGCCATCCAGGTCACGGATTCCACGGTCTCCAATGAATCGAATGAACGAAGGCTGGTTCAGCAGATCGAGAATGAATGGAGCATCGTCTGCGGTTGCATTGCGGAGAATTAAACGGTCTGTTTCGAGAATGTTCATGGATGATAGGTTCCTTTTTCGTTAAAACTTTGTGATGAGAAAAACACGCTTTCCAATATGCTGGGTTTAAATATACAACTGTACTGTAGGTTTGACAACAAAAAGCCATCCCGCTATTTACCAGCAGGATGGCTTTTTGTTGAGATTGATATTCTTTTTTTCAATCCTTGTACTTACTTCGTAATACTCCCGCTCAACACGCTGTTGACACTGTCAAAGCTATAGCCTGTTTTGCGAATATTGGTGACAGTCAGTGTGAAAGTGCCAAGGTTTCCGCTGGTGCTGAATTTGGCGACACCGTTCGCGTTTGTTTTCGCGTTTTGTGTGACCATTCGTCCATTTGGCTTGACCCAGGTTATGGAGACCACTGCACCGGGAATGGACACACCATTGCCGTCTTGAACAATGACGGTGCCGCTTACGTTGACGGTGGTCTTTTTCAACGTGGCCGAGAGATTGACCGCTGTGCTTCGTAACACAGTATCGACAACGGGGTTGACGATGATCGTGGTCGTGGCGCTGGCGCTGACAGCATTATTGTAAGTTACCGTCAATGTGGCGGTGTAGGTGCCAGCAGTGGTGTAGACGTGGCTTGAAGTCCCAGTAAATGACGTGACACCGTTGCCAGTGTTCAAAATAAACTGGTTGCTGGTTCCATCCCCATAGTTCACCTGATAGGAATTAATCATGGGGCCGTTCGGATTCATGGTAGCGGAACTAGTCAAGGTGGTAGTCAATGGCGCAGTACCGTTTGACGGAGATGCGGTTATCAGCGGCAACTGCTCTGGGATCACGCTGGGGTTGACAGTGATGATGAGCGTTGTAGAAACACTGGTGTTATCAACGTAGAACACCGTAAGATTGGCAAAATAGACACCGGATTGTATGTAGGTATGGCTTGAAATTTGATTAAGGGTGAATGTCGGGGTACCATCTCCAAAATCAAGCGTGCCAGATACGCCTGGGTTGCTGTCCCCATAGTTCAGTGTGACGTAGCTGATAATGGGGCCGTTCGGATCGGTGATGACAGATCTTGTGAAGTTGACTGTAAGAGGCGCAGTTCCGCTCACAGGAGTTGCGGTTAACACAGGCTGGTAGTTCACTGCGGCTGCAAGAGCGGTACTGGCCGAGAACGGCAACATCACTAGTGAGATGATACAGGCAGCTACTAAAAGGCCACGCAAGGTCATGCGCTTCAAACTTATATTCGTGATTTTGTTCATTGTCTTACCTTCCTTTTAAACTGGACTATCTATATCAGTTATAGTCGAAATGCTAAGCAAAAAGTTACGGGCGAGTTCAAATTCCCCAGATGAGATATAAAAAAACCTCCTGCCAACAAACGGCGGGAGGTTTTCACTTCTCACTATTTACCTGTTACTGCCTTCCCAATGACTATCCCATCGGAGTCATCAATTGAAAGTAGTTTCCATCCGGGTCGGCGAGGGTAGCGATCCAGCCTTGTCCCATTTCACCGGGTTCCTTGATGACTACAGCGCCAATCGCCTTGATTCTCTCAAACTCTTCTTTGATCTGCGTGGTTTCAAAATTAAGCATCACACGTCCCGGATCCTTGGTGTTGCCGCCCATTTCTGAATGTTCCAATACACCCATAAAGGTACCGCCCACCTGCCATCCGTAGAAACCATTGTCTTGATCGACCATGTCCGCTGGCTTTCCGAGGACCTTTTCGTAGAAAGCTGATAATACCTTGAGTTGTTTCGTTCCGATCATGACTGAATTTAGATTTAACATATTGAGCGCATCCTTTCTAGATATAAAACGGTAAGAGTTTTTGGCGAGTCTGGTCAAATCTTATTATAACGAATGGATGTCTATTTTGCCCTCATTCTATTGTTTCGCGCATTATGCTCCACTTCTGCAAGCCCCAACGCTTCCATCAATGGCGGAATATACATGGCAAAACGCCCTTTGAAGCCTTTCTTAAGTCCATACCAGCCGCCAATGGGATTTTTCGACGAACGTGCCCAGTGTTCTACAGTGCCTTCAACAGTTTCCTGCTTTTCATCCTTGCTGCCCAGTTCCATCCAGTCGCCATGCTTTTTTAACATGGCGTGCAGGTCTGCAAGACAACGATAGTCATAATGCAATACAGTTGTTCCGACCGTGCAAACAATAATTTCCTTCCCATCTTTCGTATCCACATACATTTCATAGTCGGATGTTTGGGGAGGTGTTTTTAATTTCCAGGGGTTGTCTTTGGTTCTTTTTTCCATGATGGTTTCCTTTGGTTTATTTTTTCGAGCCTTGAATCGTTTCGGCTTCTTTTTTTAGATCTGCCGAGAATTTTTCAAAAGATTCATCAAATGATGGAATCATTTTAGCAAACAATGGGAAAAGCGGACCTCCGATCTTTTCGGACATGGTAAAGAGGACGCCTCCCGCATTTTTGTCAAGCGTATAAACACGGCTGCCCATGCTGTCTCCCCAAACCAGCCGTTTTTCCGGCACAAATTCCTTCACCTTTAATTTGAAAACTCTTTTTTCATCCAGCGTGGACTTAAGCTCAATTGCCCCGCCTTCCTTGATCTCACCTTTCATCGAAACGACAGTGGAATTCCATCTCGGGACATCGGATGCATGCGTAAGCAAAGCCCACACAATGGATGGGTCCGCTTCGATATTCACACTGACACTTGTTTCCCGACTGAACATGGTCTTGCTCGTAAAGGCTTTTCCCGCCTGCGACTTTGGGTTTGTCTGTGCATTATTCATTTTGTAACTCCTTTTCTTATTTAGACGATTTGAAGGAGAAAAATGATAGGCAAATTACCCTTTTTCTTCCAGGTATCTTTCCATGACCTGCCTGTTATGCTCCAAATGATGCAGTTGTAACTCCGCTGCCCCGGATTCGAACGGATCCAGTTCCTGCAGGATTTTCATCCGCAGATCGAACAATTCCTCTTTACTCTTATTTTCAGCATCTTTTGCCATTTCGATCTTGACCAGTTCTTCCTGCGCCTTTTGTTTGGGATTAAAGATGCCGTTCAACTCTGTACATTGGTGACAAATCCCCTGCTTGTTGATCAGGGAACAGCGGTGGTCGAAAATATCGATCATCTTGCTGCGACTTGTGTGTAAATAATATTTCACCATGGCATCTGTTTGATCAAGAATCTGGGCAGTTTCCTTGACTGAGAAACCATATGCTTCTTTCAGAAGCAAGGCAAGCTGTTGTTCCAGCGGAAGAGACCTGGAAACACATGTAAAACAAAAAGCAATATGCTCCTTGATCTCGAAATTTCCCTGCGGCGATGTTTCGCGGATGTGCAGAGCTTCCTGAAAAAATTGCCGATTGCCCAGCACTTCCTCCCTGCAAATATCCGTCACATTTTCAGGCCATCTCTTCTTTGCTCTCAATAGATCCCTTGCAAGGTTGGATGCAATGCTAAAGACCCATGTCTTCAAAGATGACTCGCCTCGAAAGGTGTTCAGCTTTGCATGGGCCTTAATATAAGTTTCTTGGACAATATCCTCAGCATCCTGCACACTGGCAGTCATGCGCAGGATAAAAGACTTCAATTCTCCCTGAAATGTCTCGAATTCTGGTGTGAGTTTATCTATTGTCATTTTGTCTTAATTACCTTTATTTTCTATGTCACCGTTAACTCATTAATTTTTACTTTCATTTCCCATACAATTTCTAATACGCCGCACTTAACTTCAAACCGGCTTCGCTGTTAGGTAATAAGCATATCGGCAATGCCAGTATAAATATTGCGTGCGGCTGGGCGATCATAATTCGACAAGACAACAACCGTATAGCCGAGGTCGCGATACATTAAGGCAAAGGCATCACCACCCATGGCGCGCCCACCATGACCGATGACGCGTCCATGCTTGCCATCATCGATAATATGGAAGCCATAGCCATAACTGACTCCGGGTTGTTCACCTGCTGCGTGCGGGGTAAAACATAAATCTGTATGATGGGCATCTAACAGACGACCGTTCTGGAGCGCCTGACAAAAGAGGAACAGATCCTGCACGGTTGAAAAGCAATGTTCAGAAGGACTGCCTTTAACAGCATAGATAAAGTGATTGGATCGCCTTTGTCCATCCTCTGGTCCAAACCAATTGTCGTTGGTGTATCCCACAGCGCAATTCGCGATAGGCAGATCCATTTCAAAGTGATCTGTATTTTGCATGCCCAATGGTTGATAGATCGACTCACGCATATGGTCATAATATGATTTCCCGGTGACCTGCTCGATCAATGCTCCAAGCACAACATAGCCGGTATTGCCATAGTGATGGCGTGTGCCAGGTGGAAATTCAAGCGGAGTTGTGGCGAACAACTTCAGGTAGTCATTCACGGTGCGCAGGTCTGAACGCGCAGCACGATAGGCATCGTTCCAATAGCGGTCAAAACCCGCGGTGTGTGTTAAGAGTTGGTGGATGGTGATTTCGCTGGCATGAGGCAGGTCAGGGTTGTAAGTCGCAACCGGCTTATGCAGGTCGAGTTTCCCATCAGCGACAAGCTGCATGACAGCAACGGCTGTCAGCATTTTGGTAACAGAGGCGATGTTGAATTTGGTGTCTGGTTGATTAAGCAGTATATTGGGATGAATTGCGTAGCCGCGCGCTTCTGTAAGGATGACTTGGTTTTCTCGGGCAATGAGCACGGAGCCGGAGAATTTGTCGGCGGCGGCTTGGGCATCCAGCAGTATATTTACTTTTTCAATCAACTCGGCATCATTCATTAACACTCTCCAGTTTTAAGGTTAGATATAAAGACTGACTATACAGCCGATCCAGGCTTTTGACAATAAAAAAACATCCCGTCAAATTTGACGGGATGTTTTTAGTTATTCACTATTCACGGCACTTCCCCATACAACTTCCGATGCACCACACTCAACGCGCGGACGCTTCGACAAGCTCAGCGCACTGCCTGTTCCGCAGCGTGATACAAAGACCTTGCCAGCGTCAGGCGATTTCTATTGCAAACTCCGTTGCAGTTGCAAATCGCTCATCTGGTTTCTTTGCCATTGCCCGTTGAATTGCAGCAGCGATATGATGTGGCAGGTCAGGCAGGATATCGCAAGCGTTAGGCGGAGGTTGATTCAAATGGGCGATCAGCAGCGCACCGGGATTGCTGTGTTTGAATGGCATTTCTCCGGTCAGCATTTGGTAAACCATCACGCCGAGGGCGTAAATATCCGCCTTGCCATCCACGTGGGCTGATTCTTGAATTTGTTCCGGGGCGATGTAATCAAAAGTACCCAACACATAACCAGTGACCGTCATGACCGTATGCGCATCATTGATTTTAGCAATGCCAAAATCTGTCAACACGGCGCGGGTGCCATTTGAATCCAGCAGGACGTTGGAAGGTTTGATGTCGCGATGAACAAATCCTTGCATGTGTGCATAATCCAGCGCGGACGCGATCTGCTGAATAAGCGGCAAAGCTTGAGCGAGCGGCAGTTTGCCATTGTTCTTGATCAGGCGATCCAAATCCTTGCCGACAAGGTATTCCATCACCATGTAATGCCTGCCGTCCTGTTCGCCGGAGTCAAAGATGCGGACGATGTTGGGGTGTTTTAATTTAGAGACGACCAAAGCCTCGCGCGCAAAGCGTTGACGGAATTCATTTTCGGCGCTGAGACGTTCAGGCAGGATTTTGATGGCAACGGGCCCAGGGGGATGGATGGATTTATACACATCCGCCATGCCGCCGCGCCCGATCAACTCAAGATCCTCGTATACGCCGAAGCGGGTTTGGCGCAGGACTTCTGTGTTGCCGCTGGTTGAAATGTCGGGCGGCGCCTTTTGGTAATCAATTTCGATGTGATAGAAACGCTGATCTACGAAGCGTTGAATTTGACGATGGGTGGGTTGAAAGATTAAGCCAAATACAGTTGCAGATACGGCAACAGCAACTATTGGCCCGCCTGAAAAATTTTGAAAGAGTTGGGAAACCATAAACAAACTTCCGCCGAAAAGCACGGCAAGCAATGCAGTGAGCGCACCATAGACCAGCGAGCGGTTGATGATGAAGTCAATATCCCATAAACGGTACCGCAGGATCGAAAAGCCCATACTAACCGCTACAAATAGGATGCTTAGCCAAAAAACAGGATTATATGTCAGGTTCCAAATCGCTGATGAATCGTAATCCCAGGTGATGACACCCGAATTGAAAAGCAGCTCAAGCAGAATCTGAATTGAGAAAATTGTTGCAGCTATGCTGGCGCTTAACACTACCCATTTAATTTGCTGTATCTGAACTGGATCGGAAATATGATGGTAGCGATAGACCAGCGAATAGATAAGGGAAATCACAAATAGGATTGCTATCCCGCTTGGCCATGGGGAAGGCCAGTTCCCATAATTGAGCGCTGAGTCGGGGAAAAATTGTGAAATAGCATTGATGATTGCCCACCCAACCGCAACCCAACGTAGCCAGTATGGTACAAAGTGACCATCCGGAAAGCGATACCATAGAATGAGAAGCAAGAGTCCGATAAAGTTCATTCCACTTATGAGCGGCAACAGAACTGGATAGATATACTTGGCCCCATTACCAGGCACCTGATCGAGATTGAACGTACCCGCCACCACCAACATCAACGAGAACAAAAGTCCAAACGGTTCGTCTGATTTTTTCCAGAAAATCAATACTCCAACCAAAATCCAGGGTATCGTCTCGACCATCATCCCCAATGGGTTGTAGATGGCGTAAAACTCTTTTGGCAGGCCTAATTGGTTTATTGCCTGTTCTGAAGCAATACAATATGCTTTATATTCCTGCGTCAAAATGTTACATGGTTGATGCCAGAAAGTATTAATTCCTTTGAGGCCAGCGATAAAAATCACAACCGTGATAATCGCTAGAATAATCCAGACGCCACGCGCGAGTAACAGCCAGTGACCCTTGATGCGGTAGGATGATGTGGTGGAAGAAGTCATTATTCGTTAATTGTATTCTAAGAAGCAGTAATCAGGGGTAGAGAATATATAACAAAAACTCCCGCCGACCTTTTGGTCATGCGGGAGCTACTACTTACTACTCACTATTCACTTACAGTTCCATACAACTTCCGATGCACCACGCTCAGCGCGCGGACCTGCTCTGCGGCGTGATACGACGACCTCACCAGTGGATTCGACTCGACCCACTTGAAACCAATTTCCATGCCGAAGGCTTTGAGTTCGGCGAATTCTTCCATTGTGTAATAGCGTTCCATCGCAAGATGTTTCTTGCTCGGTTGCAAATACTGGCCGATGGTCAGAATATCCACGCCCCAACTGCGTTGGTCGCGCATCACTTGTTTCACTTCGTCCATGGTTTCGCCGAGGCCGAGCATGATGCCCGATTTGGTCAGCACATCGGGGTCGAGTTTCTTGGCGTTGGAGAGTGTCGCAGCGGCCCATTCGTAATTGTCCTGCGGCTGCACGGTCTTGAACAAACGCGGAACGGTTTCCACATTATGATTCAAAATTTCAGGGCGTGCATCCATCACGATCTTTAAGGCTTCAATCGATCCTTTGAAATCGGGGATCAGCACTTCGATGGAACAACCGGGCAGCACTTCGCGGATGCGTCGGATGACCATTGCAAAGATCGGCGCACCGCCATCGCGGCGTTCATCGCGGTTCACCGATGTGATGACCGCGTGTTTCAAGTTCATCGATTTCACAGCCTGCGCCACGCGTTCGGCTTCGCCCCAATCCATCAATGCGGGTTTGCCATGTTTGATATCGCAAAAGGCACAGGTACGCGTGCATACGTCACCGAGCATCAAAAATGTAGCGGTGCCGCTGCCCCAGCATTCGCCGAGGTTCGGGCACATCGCTTCTTCACAAACGGTATGCAGTTCTTTTGAACGCATCAGCACTTGCAGGCGTTCGAAGGTTTCGCCCGATGGCGCGCGCACCTTGATCCATTCCGGGCGGCGCAGCGGGCGCGATTCTATTTCGGGTTTGACTCTGTCTCTCGTAGGTGTAGCAGGCATAAGGTCCTCTTGATGCGGACACGGCAGCGCCGTGTCTCTACTTCTTTTTCACGATTAATCTCAATCCGCGTATTTCGACAACTTCGACAGGGTCGCCCTTACGAATGGATTCTGACCCAGCGGCTTTTTCCGCGCTCCATAATTCGCTTCCCAATTGAACTTGTCCCGTTTCTTCTTCGAACGTTTTAGCTGTTCCTGTTTTTCCAAGCAGCGACTCAACCCCGGTCTGGATCGGATTACGCCGTGCGCGCAAGGCAACCAGCACAATTGCAAAGAACAATGCGCCGATGAAAAGTCCCACGCCCACCACGAGCGGAACAGACACACGTTGGAATTGCGGCGTGCCCGGTGAATTGAACAACACCAGCGCGCCGACAATGAACGATGCCACGCCTGCCGTGGTCAATGCGCCATGTGTGGCCGCCTTGATATCGAGGATGAACAACACGAAGGCGATGACCAGAAAGATAAAACCGAACCAGTTGACGGTGAGCACGCCCATGCCGTATACAGCCAGCGTAAGACAAACCGCGCCGAGGAAGCCCGCGAACCAGCCGCCGGGGCTGGAAATTTCGATCAAGATTCCCTGCACACCAATGGCGAGCAGCAGAAAGGCGATGTTCGGGTCGGTCAGCATCAGCAATAGCTGTTCGATGAAACTGATATTCAGATCTTCTGTGCGGATGTTTTCAGTATTGAGTTTGATCTTGCTGCCGTCATCCATTTGAACAGTGAAACCATTCAGGGATTGGAGCAGGTCTTCTGTGTCATCGGAAACGAAATCGATCAGGTTTGCTTCAAGCGCTTCATCAGCGGTGACAGCCTTGGCTTCATCGATCATGGCCTCGGCAAGCTGAGTTGCCTCCGCGCCGCGCCCCTCTACCAATGTGCGCACACGCGCCTTCAAGATTTCCTTGATCTTTGTTTCCAGTGTGGATTCGATATCAGTACCGGAACTATCGATCGGGCTGGCTGCGCCAATGGCAGTTTTGGGCGCCATGGCTGAGGCATGGCCTGCCATGGTGATTAAAGCCCCTGCACTCCCTGCGATCGCATCGTTCGGCGAGACGTACACCACGATCGGCACTTTGCTGGCACGCATCGCCTGGATCATATCCAGCATGGTGTCGACGCTTCCGCCGGGTGTGTTCAGTTGAATGACAAGCACTTCCGCATTGAGACCTTCGGCGGTCTCGATGCCGCGCCTGAAATATTCCAGCATTGGCGGCATGATCGCGCCTTCGGCGGTCATCACAACGGCAAGCGGCTCATTACTTTGCGCATGTGCGAACTGAAATGCCGACAGCGCAAGCATGAGGGTGAAAAGAAGGACACGAGTAAGTTTCATTTTTACATTCACTTTCCATGTTCATTATAAAGGAATATGTGGGGAAAGGGCGTCGTGAATCACGGTTAAGCAATGAAGGGCGCAAAGAAAACTTTCTTTGCGCCCTTCGCATTCTGTTTGTTTCAAGTTCTACGAACCAATGCGTTTGTTTTCTTTGGGTTGTGCAAGCGGGATTTGTAAATAGAACGTGCTGCCCTTGCCCACTTCGCTATCCACCCAGACACGTCCGCCGTGGTTGGTGGCAATGGAATGGACAATGGCCAGCCCGAGGCCGGAGCCATGCTGGGCACGTGCTTCGCGTTGTTTGCCGCGATAGAATTTTTCGAACAGGCGCGGCAGGTCATCTGCGGCGATGCCGATCCCCGAATCTTCCACAATGAAGGTCAGGCTGCCTGGCTGCGTTTCTGTGCGGATGGTGACGCGTTCTTTTTCTGGCGTGTACTTGATGGCGTTTTCCACCAGGTTATACACAGCCTGATGTAGAAGCGCCTGATCCGCTTCAATGGCATGCGGCATGTCTTTGGAGAGTTCCACGTTCAAGGCGATATTCTTCTGGCTGGCTTGCAATTGCAGTGCGCCAGTCACACGCTCGATGATATCCAGCACGCTGACATTTTCCACCTGCAGGCCGACACCGAGGTCAATGCGCCCGAGGTCGAGCAGGTTGTTGACGAGGCGCGACATATTCTCCACGCCCGAGATGATCTTCTTGACATAGCCCTGCTGCTGCTCATTCAACTCGCCGACCATTTCAAGCATGGTGGCATAACCGCGCATGAGCGTCAGCGGAGAGCGCAGGTCATGACTCACCGTGGCGACGAATTCCGACTTCATCATATCCAATTCCTTGAAGTGGGTCACATCGCGCATGATGCACACACGCCCGATCTGTTTGCCTTCCACCATCACCGCGGATGCGGTTGCAAGATAGGTGCGTTTATCTGCCAGTGTGATCTCGGTGGATTGATTTTCAGTGGTCGCGCTTTCCAACAAGGCGAGCAGCGGTCTGATCTTAACGACCTGCTCGGTCTTTCGGCCGATATCGCTGGTCGTATCTTCAGATTGTCCCAGCGCAATGGCAGCGGCGCGATTGGTCAGCAGCAGACGGTTGCGGTGATCGGTCACCAGCACCGGGTCTGGTGTGGAATTGAGAATGGCTTTCAACTGGCGGCGCGAAGCTTCCACGTTCAGGAAGAGATGCGCATTTGCAACAGCCAGCGCCGCCTGACCAGCCAGTGTGGTGATGAAACGGATATCTGAATCAGAGAACATGCGCGGCTGTTCGAAACCTGCCCACACCACGCCGTAGTAACGATTTTCATGACGCAAAGCAACTGCCAGTAACGCCAAAGGCTGCGGCAGGGACGGGTCCAGTTCCAGTTCGCGGGAACGGGAAAGGTTCGGCAAAACCACCTTTTCCTGACTCTGCGCCAGCGCAAGGATCTGGTCATCGAGATGGGCATAAATATCCTTGACCGTACCCATCGCAAAACGTGATGGCAACTCCACGAAGGTATCCGGGAGGATGCTTGGGGAGAGCACTACGCTCACTGAATTCGCGCCCGTGGAAAGGATCGCGTCCAGCACCGGCTTGACCGCATCCTGCATTTCCAAACTGGAGGCCACGCCCTGACTCACGCGCAACAGACTGTTGATCTCATTCAAGCGTGCCTGCAAACTGGAACGCATTTTTTCAAAGGCGCGGCGTAATTGTCCAACTTCATCCACGCCTTCGGTTTGAAGCGGATGATCGAAGTTGCCCTGCGCGATGCGATTCGCTTCTGTTGCGAGACCTTGCAGAGAACCAGTCACAACGCGCAGACCCACACGCAGGGAGATCATCGCCACGATCGCAAGGATCACGATCATCAACGAAAGCGGCATGGCGATATTCAACGCAAGCTGCTGTGCCTGTTGTGCAGGGACGGTCAGCACTACTGCCCAGGGGCGGCCTGTCACCGGTTGATAATAGACCAGTTGCCGGGTCCCGTCTGATGCGGTGTCGTCATAGAAGATTGCTTCGGCGCTGCGTTGACCGTTATAGGTCGCGGCCATTTCCACAGTGTCTGAGTGATAAATGATGCGGTTATTCTCATCCAGCAGGAAGCCTGTGCCGTTGAGATTCTTCATGTTGTCGATGCCTTCGATCAAAGGCAGGGTCAACGGATTTGTTTTCAGTGTGGTACGGCCGATCAATACGCGTTGTACCGAGCCGAATATTATCCACGATGCCGACCAAAAATGAAACACGCGCGGATTCTTCCGGCGTGATCGGCGGAATGGAATAGATCTGCGTGAGCACCCCGTTTGCCGCGAGGACCAGCCCAATGCTTTCATCTGGATACAATTTGAAATTGGCGTTCGCATCGTCTGGATAGCCCGCAAGCAAAGCTTCGCTATTCGCTTCCAAAACGAAGAACTGGTCGAAATATGGCACAGCTTGAATGCGCGAACCAATGATGGAATGCAGTTCGTCGCCGGTGGCATCCAGCAAACGCGGATCGGAGGCAAGCTGCACCGCCAGGTTTTGACCGGTCTCAAGGAAGAACGGAACGCTTTGCGCCGCCGCTTCGCCCGCACTGGTGAGGCGATCCTCCAGCATGTCTCGCGCTGCCTGCCCGGCCACGACCCAATCACCGATCAACAGAGTCAACAGCAAAAGAGAGATGAACGTGCCCACCGCGAATAAAAAGCGCGACTCAAGACTCTTTTCGCCGGGAGATGGCTGCAAAGGCTGTTTTCCGCCCCATGCGGCGGGGAATGACATGGAAATGATCTGTGCCACAATGCCGCCCACCAGCATCTCAATGCCGAAGGTCGCTGTGACGATCCAGGTGTTGCTCAGTGCAAAATCAAGCCGCGCGGTTGCAGGAATATCCACACCCCATTGGGTGAACAACGCGATAACGATATAGAAAAAAGTGTGAATTGGAATTAACAAAATCGCACACACGATCGGCTGACGCAGCAAGCCATAGATCGGTGTGCGATAACGCTGGCGCATATTTTCAGAAAACCATGCGCCCATCAATGCGAATTCCAAAAGTGAGAACAGCGAATAGGAATCCAGTGTGCCGCGCAGGAGTCCAGCGAAAGCGCCGATTGCTGCCGCGCCCATCGGCCCGAGCAGTCCGCCGCTCAACAGCCAGGGGATGGCCGAGAAAACGATCAGCGCCGACCCCGGGGCTTGCACAGGCAGGTTCGGTAAAGGACGGGCGGAGGAGGCGAACGGCCTCAGAATAAAAATATTGGCAATTACGGTCAGGAGCAAAAGTCCGATTAAAAGTCCCCAATCATTTCTTTTCAACGCGGGCTGGTAGGCACGCCAGTAATACAACGCATACGCCAGCACTCCCAGCAAAGACAACCACACGGCCCATCCTGCAAGAGTGGGAGGGGCGGGGAATGCGATGCTTGCCGGCAGCGTGGAAAGAGATCCCATTTCATCGAATTATAGCCCCAAACAAATACAATTGTAATTACAAGATTGTGGGGTGCATCATACGAAAGCACCAGAGTCAGGAATATGCCCCGCGATATTTTTCTGGAAGCAAACCCGCCAGCGACTCCATGATCTGACGTGTTCCCTGCGCGATGACCTCCTGCCTCTCCCCGGCCCCGCCTCGGACTCCGCTCTGGGCCTGCCCAGCTAACTTGAACATTTTCCCCACCCGGACATGCACCCGCGCACGACGGAATCGCTTTATATTCCCGTACACATTCTCGTTTTCAGTGCCAGTGATGGCGATCGGCAGGATTGCCGCACCGGATTTATATGCGAGGAATGCCGCACCATTGCTGCCTTCCTCCAATGCCCCGGTAAGTGAGTACCTGCCCTCAGGTGCAATGACGATGACCCGGCCTTCGGCAAGCCCATCCAGAGCGGCGCGCAGGGCGCGTTTATCGGGGCGGCCACGATGCAGCCAAATCACACCGTACCAATCCATTAATTTTCCAAGGATAGGGAGGTCATACAGTTCGATTTTTGCGAGTGCATCCGGCGGAAACGGCAGGGATGAGATCAAGGCCGGGACGTCTGAATCGCCAAGGTGATTGATCACCACCAGCAAAGGCTCAGGCCCTGCCTTACGCGGAAAATTTTCCATGCCTTCGGTGGAAACGTTCATGCAAATGGCTGCGACCAATTTTGTCAGCCCATGCCCAAAGACGCGAAAGGCGCGGCGGGCACGAGTCATTTCCGGCAAGCGCACCAACTCGGGTCGCCACATTTCGCTGACTGGTTTTGGGATCGGATTTTCCATTGTTTATGTGGAAATGGCCTGCCCTGTGTAGGCTCCATGATATTCCGGGGGCAGCAGCCCAGCGATGTGACGCATGACCAGGTCGGCGTTTTTTTGCCTCGCCTCGCGGCGTTCCGCGCCTTTTTCATTGATTGCAGGAAAGTGGATCGGTTTTCCGATGCGCATTTCAAGCTGCGGCTTTTCCCCGCGTCCCCGCCAGTATAGCTTTGAGCGCTGCCAGAAGTCATCGGTCGTTCCCACCAGCCCAACGGGGATCACGGGAACCCCGGCATGCTCAATGATGTAACCCACCCCGGGCATGGCAGGACGCATGGCAGGTTCGTGCGAACGTCCGCCTTCAGGAGCGATCACGAGCGGGCGGCCGGTTTTCAGGATCACGAGAATTTTTTCGAGCAGGGTCCGGTCATAAGTCCCGCGATGAACGGGGATGACTCCATATAGGGAGACGATGGTTCCCTGTCCCTTTTTCTCGAAGACATCCGCTGCGCCAATCACTTCGGGCTGTTCCGGCCAAAAGCAGACCACCAGCGGCGGGTCGAAGATCGAAATATGATTCATTGCAATGACATACGGCGTGCCAAGCGGGATATTCTCTTTCCCCGTAACTTTTACACTTCCCAATATCTTGAATAATGTACGAATGCCGAATCGCAGCCAAAGGCGGTTGACTTGAATACGGAATGGGATGCGGTACTCGTTTATTTGCATAAACTCAAAACGTGCGCAAAGACCTGCTCTACATCCAGTTCATCCGAGTCGATGAGGATCGCATCATCGGCGGGGCGCAGCGGGGCAACGGCACGGGTCGAGTCGATGCGGTCGCGTTCGATCACTTTTCTGAGGATCTCATCGTAGTCGGCAGGTTCGCCGCGCGCGATGATCTCATTGTATCTGCGCTTGGAACGTTCCTCTGCGCTGGCATCGAGGTAGATCTTGAGATCGGCATCCGGTAAAACAACAGTGCCGATATCCCGCCCGACCATGACGACTTTTCCGCGCATGCCGATGCGGCGCTGTTGTTCAGATAGAGCCTTGCGTACGTTGGCATAGGCGGAAACCACGGAAACATTTGCATCCACTTCCTCGCCGCGCATATCCCAGGTGACGTCCTTTTCGCCGATGATCACATCACAGGAACGTCCATCATCCTTTGATGGAGGGCGGATATCGATCTGTGCGTTTTGTGCAAGCTGTGTGATCGCAGCCTCATCGCGCAGGTTCATATCGTGTTGCAACGCGATCCAGGTAATGGCGCGGTACATGACGCCGGTATCGAAGAAAAGATAGCCGAGAGAGTCGGCCAGTTTTTTTCCAAGGGTGGATTTGCCCGATGCAGCAGGGCCGTCGAGAGCGATAATGGATGGGGTGGGTTTGTTTGTCATTGTCCTTCTGCTGTTTACGGACTGTTCTGATTGGAGGAGTTTAGAAAGAGATCGTCACGCGCCCAAAGGATGATCGATTCACCGGTCTGCGGTATTTCACGCAGAGTCACCCAGCGGATCCAATCCTGCGGCAGGGTTTCATTCCATAAAAAGGTTTTGCGCCAGGTGAAGTCCTGTCCACGATAGGTGGAAGAAAGCGCGGGGTCGTTTTGAAGCGGGGTCACAACAAGGTAGGGCGCGCTGGAAACATCCAGCGATTCAACGACTTGCACCTGATGCTCACGCAAGGCCCATTCGAGTGCGGGAGAGTCCAACCCGGCGATGACCACGGGCGCCATGTTGTCATTGCCCATGCCCCATTCAGAGAGGTCACTTACACTGGCTTTGAGTAGGTCTGCCTGTATCGGGATGGGAGAAGACCACCAGATCTCCGGGTGATCCAATCCGCGTAGACCGGCTGAGCCAAAAGTTCCACCCAGGCCGAGCGCGCCGAGTACGAGCGCCAATCCCCACACGCCGCCGATGCGAGCCGTGCGGATCGACCAACCCGCCGCCACCAACAGAAGACTGATGACGATCAAAAGAAGGGCGCCTATCAAAAGCCAGAAGCGCATCAGGTATTCACGTGTGCCGCTGGGGATCCAGATCATGCCGGAGAAATCGAGCCAGGCAAACGCCCAGATAAATGCGGTTAGAAAAACAACGCCGATGATCTCGTTACGTTCTTCTGCGAAAATGTGAATATTGCGGGTGAGTTCCAGCGCGGCCAATGCCCACAGAGGCACGAGCGCCCAGGCAATGTCGCTGATCTCGCGCGATGGAATGAAAATGGCAAGCAGCAATGCAACGATGAACCACAGACTCAACGAAATAATGCGTCGGCTTCCGTGCCGCCACCCGCGAATGAGGGCCATGATGGCGAGTAGAATGCCAAGCGGCTGATAAACAACCAGCGAGATCAGAAAACGGGACGCAGGAAAATCTGAGACGGCCGTCCAGCGTGTGAAGAATTCGGGAATGGATGAAAACGCTGCACTGAGTCCATTGGGGACGATGAAGAAGAGTGTGCCAGCCACAAACAAAGTGACGACGAAAGGAACAAGCGCTTCTTTTACATTAACTGTGGCAGGTTCGGCGGGACGATGAGATTGGACTCCCCGATAGATCGCCCATGCAATCGCAATGCCGATGAGCCCCAGCCATACGGAAGGTCCGCTCAGGAGAGCGAAGGCGGTGAAGATGCCCGCGAGATTCAATTTATTTTTATCGAAGCAGCCCAGGGCAATGAGCAGGAACGTGATCGCAAAAATGGGACTCGCCGCCTGACGTGACAGGGCGACCATGCCCGGGTCAAAAGCAATGAAAAGGGCAAGGATCAGGCCCGGGCGGGGTTTGATCCGTTCTGTGAAGAGGATCGGGACAAGGACGAGGAGACTGCCAATTAAGGCTGGCGCAAAACGGGCGAGGAAATTCGTCCCGCTGCCGTAAAGAAAAAAGAGAATCGATGTGGAAAGAATGTAAAAGGGATGCGGGCTAAGCGTTGGTTTTAGACCCTGAGTGATGTGCAGGGCTTGCAAGGCAGGAGCGGCCTCCGAGTCGGTGAGAGGCATGGCGCCGAGTTGAATGGTGCGGACTGCCAGTGCAAGAAGGAACACCAGTGCATACAGCCAGCCCTCGTATTTGAAATGTCGGTAGGTCATGGGCGCAATTGTAATCCATCCAGAAGCTTGAGTCCTGGAGTTCCTTATCATGTATTGGGCGGGCGTTTTTTTGTTTTGCCTGTGGAGGCAGGAGATTCCTTCTTATCGAATATCTCCAGAAATGCGGCGACAATGACCGGGTCGAAATGCTTTCCGCTTTGCTCACGGATGTATTTGAGGGCTTTTTGCTTGGTCCATGCTTTGCGGTAGGGGCGATCAATGGTGACGGCATCCCAAACGTCGATGATGGCGAAGATGCGCGCCACAAGCGGTATCTGCTCGCCTTTCAATCCGCGCGGATAACCTGTGCCGTCCCATTTTTCATGGTGACAGTATGGAATATCCAGCGATTTTCGCAGGTATTTGATCGGCTGAAGCATGTCGTGTGCATAATTTGGATGCTGACGCATGATCTTCCATTCTGCTTCTGTAAGTTTTTCCTCTTTGAGCAGAATTCTGTCTGGAATGCCCATCTTGCCGATATCGTGCAGCAAAGCACCGCGGCGGATATGCAGCATTTGATCGTCATTGATGCCCATTTTTTTGGCGAGTGCAAGAGTCATTTCTGTAACGCGCCTGGTATGGCCTTCGGTCTCTTCATCGCGCAGATCCATCGCGTGTGACCAGCCTTCGATGGTCGTATCGTAGGCGATGATCAATTCGAGGTTGGCGCGCTGCAGGTCGTCGAAAAGTTGGGTTTGATCGATCGTGATGGCTGCCTGCCCGGCGAGAGTTTCAAGAAACCCCAGCCAGTCGGGGCTGGCGTGCAGTGGAGTGCGATGGAATACTTCGAGAACGCCTTTGACCTCACCTTTGGCTATCAACGGAACCCCATAATATTCCAAAAAACTTTCGCTGGATAAAAGGGCCGCACGTGCGAAACCGGCTTCTGCCTCGAATAAATTTGGAATATGGACGACGGTGCGTTCGAGTGCGACCCGCCCGGCGTGGCCTTCGCCAAGACGCAAACGACTTTGCTCAATGCTGCGTGTGCGGAAGCCCTGCCCCGACACATATTCCAGAGTTTGCAGATAGGGATTGAAAAGAAGGATGTCGGCGGCATCCACATTTAGCTGGGTGATGGTTTGGGATATGACCGTATTGAGGATGAGGCGCAGGTCAAAGGAGGATGAGATGGCCCGGTCTATCGCATGCAGAGCCTGCAGCTGATCCACGCGGCGAGAGGTCTGTTCACGCAGACGCGCCGAATGAATGGCACCAGCGGCTTGAGATGCGAACAGGGAAAGCAGATGTTCATCGGCTTCGGTGAATTTCCGTTCAGAATCGCCGATCTCGTCGGCTGTCAGCACGCCAATCAACTCACCGCCGTACAGCATCGGCACTTCGAGAACAGCGCGAATGGGAACACTCTCATATTTTTTCGAGCGGTTTTCCCATTTGGAGTAATCATCTATCCGTAATGGCTGGTGATTTTTTGCCACCCACCCTGCTACGCCTTCGCCGAGGTGCAGACGAACGCCTGTGGACGTGTAGGTTGCAGTGATCACCGATAATTCGAGTTCTTCATTCTCCGGATGATACAGGTAAATGCCACTTGAGTTGGATTTCAACATCTCCTTGGCTTTTTCTACAATATTTTGTAAGAGGACTTCCAGTTCATTCTCTATGGAAAGAGTACTGCTGGTTTCGTACAGCGAAGCGAACTCCCGTGCCCGTTGCGCGGTTTCATTGAACAAGCGCGCATTTTGCAGCGCTAAAGAGGCCTGCCCGGTAAAGGCTTGTAATAATTCGGCGTGTTCTTTTGTGAAGAAATTTGGCTCAATGCTGTCGAGCGAAAAGAGCGCAATAACTTCATTGTTGACGATGATCGGTGCGCCCAGCCACGAGCGGATGAATTCGGATTCTGGAATCCGTACCCAGCCGGGATATTGCCGCACATCTGAAATGAACATGGGTTGTTTATTTTCTATCAACCAGCGCAGGTTTTCAGCGGAGGATATTTCGAAACTGAAGCTTGAAATTTTTTCGATCATTTCCTTATTCAAGACTTTGTATCCATGCATTTTTGCGATGGAGATCTTCTTCTGTTCAGGTTGAATGACCATGATGGTGCCGCCTTCAAAAGGCACAATGCGTTTGATGGTTTCCAGAAGGCGGTCCAGGATGGTTTCAAAATCAAGGCTTGTACTCATGGATGCGCCGGCCTTCAATGCATCGCGCAGGGCATCTGACATTTGGTGTTGATTTCTTTCCGCGTCAAACAGGCGTGCATTCTCGATCGCGCTGGCGGCCTGGTTCGCCAATGTGGCAGCCAGGCGTTCATCCGCTTCACTGAAAGCGTTCGGCTGCTCACTTTCGATGCTGATGACGCCAATGATGCGGTCACCCAGTTTCATGGGTACGTAGAGCCCGGATTGCAGGCCGGGATAGGTATCGATATAGCGTGGATCATGGGGTAGATCATTTGAACGCACCACCTGCTTGTGCTCGACAGCCCAACCGCTCACTCCCTGACCTACACGGGAGATCAGCGTTTGGAATCGCTCGGCTACTTCATGTTGTTCGGCTTCGTCCTTCAAACCCGGCTGATTGAATGCCAGTAGTTCAAGGCTGCCGTCCTGTGGATGCACCAGGCGAACCGTGATGTGGTGCCAGCCCAGTTTTTGTTCCAACAACTCGACGATCTTGGCCCCCAACTCCCTTGGATTCAATAACTGGTTAAGTACAAGTCCGCTTTCGTAGAGCAGTTCCAATTCCACTAACCGTTGACGAGTTTCAGCAAACAAGCTGGCATTTTCGATCACGGTCGTAACCTGTGCGGCCAATGTTTCGAGCAGGACGCGGTGACGTTCATCATAGACGTTGGGCTGATATGACTGCACTGAGATCATGCCGATCGTATCGCGATGTTTTCGCAAAGGCACGGCAAGGATCGAACGCACCGGCGTTGAAGATCCAAAGTGGACGGCAGGTGTGTTGGCTTCCATGTCGTCGTGGATGAACAATGTCTGGCCGTTGGAAATGACCTTTTCACTTAGTCCCTGCCCGTGTGGAATGTGGCGCGATGGGTAGCGCTTTTCCATATCGTACAGGTAAACGGCGTGATAATCGCCGTTCTTTTTATCATCCATAACAATCGTGAATGCGTCGCAAGGCATGATCTGAAGCACTGCCTCGTGCAGGGTGGAATAGATCATGTCCGGGTCAAGATGGACCGAAAGCAGGGACTGGCTGACCTGATGCAGGGTGTTTTGTTCAGCGAGCCACTGATTTACGATCTTTTCCGTCTGTTTGCGTGGGGTGATATCCTGTTTTACCGAAATGAAGTGGGTGATCTCGCCGTTTGCATTTTTCAGCGGAGTAATGGTTTGTTCTTCGTCGTAGAAGCTGCCATCCTTGCGACGGTTGACCATTTCTCCGTGCCAGACCTTGCCGGAGAGAATTGTTTTCCACATATTCTGATAGAAACCCTTGTCATGCTCGCCCGACTTTACAATATCGCGTGGATTTTTGTTCACGGCTTCTTCCAGCGTATACCCGGTTAATGTGCTGAAGGCCGGATTGACCCATTCGATGATGCCATCTATGTTCGTGATGACAATGGCATTGGCGGCGGCATTTAGCACCGAACTTCGCAGATGCAATTCATCTTCCGATTGCCTGCGTAAGATCGCAAACGTCACATGACGGGCAATGGTTTGAGCAAGTTGGATCTCTTCGTTGGTGAACACATGAGGCTCGTTGTAGTAGATCATGAACTTGCCCAGCAGGTGCCCCTGATTGATGAGCGGAATAAAGACCAGGCTCCTTATGTTTTCCTGCTCCAGAGCATTCAGCAAAGCGGTCAGGCTCGGTTCCTTCCGCGCATCGGGTACAGGAAATGGTTGAGGGTCGATCGCTTTGACATCCCAGGGTGAATGACCTTCCACAGCGTTTCGATACTCTTCAGAGATGCCGTGCCACGTCTTGAAACGCATTACGCCATTCTGGTCCAGCAACAGGATGGCTGTGCGATCTGTGAGAAGCATGCTTTGCAGACTGTTCAAGGCAGCTTCGTATATATCCTCCACGGATGAAGTCTGACCGATGATGGCCGTCATTTGATAAAGACTGTTCAGGTTGTTCAATTGACGACGCAGTGCATCCTTGGCCTGTTTGTGTTTCGTAATATCCTGAATGACCCCATGCATTTTTAAAAGATTATTCTGAGAGTCGATTTCCAGTTCACCCAGTCCATGCACCCAACGTTCCGCCTGATCGTTTTTTCGTACGATCCTGTATTCCCTGTCGAAGCGGGTACGTTTGCCTGCGACCTCATTGATAAAGTAATCGCTCATCTCCTGTTGTTGTTCCGGATGGATAAGATTGAGCCACCCTTCGATGGAGTGGTTGTACGACTCATCTATGCCGAATATCTGATCGAGGGCGGCTGAACTTGTCCACGTGCCTGTGTTGAGATCAAGCACATAACTGCCGATGCCGGCAATGGTTTGCGATTCCTTGAGAATCTGCTCGCTTTCATGTAAGGCATTCTGGGCACGCTTTCGTTCGGTGATGTCCTGAGCCATTACCAGTACGGTCTCGATTTTTCCATAATTCAATTTGTGCGTAATGACTGCAACATCGATAACCTCCCCATTTTTTTTGTAATGACGACATTCCCCGGATGGCGGCAGTGAGTCTGTGATGTCTTCATCCTGCATGATGCGAATATCCCTGACGGACAATGCGAGAAATTCGTCGCGGGTGTAACCATATTTTGTCAACGCTGCTTCATTGACGTCGATGATCGCCTGCGTTTTTGAATCATGGATCCACATGGGGACGGGATGATTTTCGAATAACAGGCTGAAACTCTCCTCATCGGAAAAGCGAACAGATTTCCGTGATGGCTTTTGTCCGCTCATCAGGCTGCTCCGTTCACAGATGGATCGTAAATCATGGCGCGGTTACGCCCCGCTTGTTTAACGGCGTATAGTGCCTTATCTGCGCGCTGGACAATATGCTCAACACTTTCGTCAGCTGGTTCATATTGTATTTCCGCAATGCCAATACTCAGCGTGACAGAGACCGTTCCCTTCTCCGATGGCATCTTCATCCCTGCAACGCTGTTGCGAATGCGTTCGGCGATGGGATATGCCTGTTTTGCGCTGGTCTGCGAAAGCAGGATGATGAATTCATCGCCGCCGTAACGGGCAAGGATATCCACCGACCGCATCTGCGCCGCCGTGGCCTGCGCAACCAACGCGAGGATCTTGTCCCCGGCGGAGTGCCCGAGCGTGTCGTTGACCTTTTTGAAATCATCGGTATCGAACATCAAAATGGAAAGCGGACGACGATAGCGCATGGCGATATTAAATTCGCGTGTGGCAAGCTCAAAAAAATAGCGATAGTTGTACAGTCCGGTCAGGCCGTCGGTGCGGGCCAGTTGCTGCTCGCGCAGGAGCACACGTTCAAGTTCCTGGTTCGTTTTTTCGAGAGAGGCCTTTGCACTGCGCAGGGCTTCCTCTGCGTGTTTGCGGGCTGTGACGTCGCGCAGTGTCCCCTCGTGAAAGGTCACATTCCCATGGTCATCGTAACTATAGGAACCACGATCCTCAACCCATATTTCGGAGCCGTCCTTGCGGCGCAGCCTGTAGATGTCCGTTTCCCCATCACCGGTATCCAGTTTATGCGTACCTCTTTCCTCGGCGTCAAAATAAAGCTCGGATTTGATGTCCATTTCCAGCATTTCCTCCTTGCTGGAATAGCCGAACATTCTTACCATGGCCGGGTTTACATCCACGAATTTTCCTTCGTGTGTGCTGCGATAAATTCCATCCATCATTCGGTCGAACAGCGAGCGATAGCGTTCCTCGGATTCCTGCAGGGCCTTGCTTGCCAGTTTGCGCTCGGTGATGTCGCGCACCACCCATAATGTGTTGATGTCATCCATCGGAGAGATGGACGCGGCGAACCATGTCGGCTGGCTGTCAATGGATAGATCGTATTCAATATGTACAGACTGACGGGTCTCCAACACCCGCCTGATCGAGTCAAGAAAAAAAGCGGCTCGTTCAGTGGAAAAGAACTCTCTCAGGTGTTTACCCAGCAATTCGCCTTTGGGCTTGATCAACAGGTCCGAGTTCGTGGGAGCCACCTTGCGATAGATTCCATCGCGGTCGATGACCAGCACCACATCCTGCATCGAAGCGAAAAGGGCCCGCAACTCAACATCCGAGTCGGTTTTGCTTTCCTGAAATTTGGTTTCGGTAATATCCCTTGTCATTACCAGTGCGGCTTTGCGCGTGTTGAAATCGATGATGTGGATTGTGTATTCCACGTCGATGCTCTCCCCATTTTTGCATTTGTGCTGTAACGTTCCAGCATAGTGTGGATCCTGCCCGTTGTTTTTCCCATTGGCAGAGAAAGGCACATCCTCCCCCGTCTGAATCATATCGCGGACCGTTAACGATAAAAACTCATCCCGCGAGTATCGATATTTTTCCAGCGCAGCATTGTTGACTTCCAGAATTTTCAATGTTTGCAGGTCATAAACATACATGGGGGTGGAATGCCCCATGAAAAGCAGGTAAAAGGTTCGCTTTTCATCCTCCGATTTTGTTTTCGATTTTGGATGTATGTTTTGAGTCATCGAATTCATCCTTTTACATTCGATATTCTGTGTTGGCGTGTGGCTGTTATTCTCTGACCTTTGAGGTTTCCCGATTAATACTATACGGATTTACATATTGCGTCAATTCGTATATTTCCCTCTTTTGTATCATAAAGTCACCGCTGGGAAGGATGTCATTTCATGATAAAAACCAACGCAGGCATTTTTAGCCTGCGTTGGTTGCGATTCTATAAGCGGATATTCGCCTTCAGGTAAGCACGCAGTTTGAGCGGCTTGATCGCGCTGACATCCACCTTTTTGGCGCGGACCATGTTTGCGAAGCGGGTTAATCCGTTCGCAAGCGCGCTGGCAAATGCCTCATCTTTTGGCGCATCGTCCTCCAGCCAAAACCCCAAAATGTGGAGCGTGCCGGTTTGGCGGTCCAGCTTCGGGTCGAGACGCGCTACGAGATCGTCGCCGTATAAAATCGGCAGAGTGTAATATCCCCAGCGGCGCTGATGCAGCGGCTTGTATACTTCCCAAAGATATTCAAAATCGAAAACCACTTTGGCCCGTCCGCGTGCGCTGACCATTTCCAACGGGGCGAGGAATGTAACCTCTTCATTTGTGGATGGTCCCAACGGTTTCCATTTTTTGGGAATACGCCCCGCTTCAAGATCAGACAGATGGGACTGGTCGCTGTTTAAAACGAGATATCCGTCCTTTGAGCCTTCCACGCGCAGCCTCGATGCAATGCCTTGTTCGATGAGTTGTTCGATGCGCTTTTTGCCTTCCTCCCGCGAAACATCGCGATGAATGAATCCTGCCAGACCCGTGCGCCATATGCTTTCACGCGCGAGGCCGAGTTGTGCAATGGTCTTGCGGCTGAAAAAATCCTCGGCTTCTGAATCGGGTACGGTGTAATCATATTTTTCAGGCAGGACGCGTTCACGCAGGTCGTAAATGCGGTCAAAGCCTTTGCGGTTGGAGATCATCACTTCACCGATCAGCCACAAATAGAACAGCGCAATCGACTCTTCCTTCCGCCCGCGATAGCTCCAGCTCTTAAGCGCCTCGCCGCTAAAATCGCGGTTTCCCAGCGGGCCGCGTGTACGTATTTCATTCAATACTGAATTTAATAGTTTTGCGGGCGGTTGTTGATACGCTTCGTGATAATAAATGCCCTGCTCTTTGCGGTGTTTCATGTGCAAACGCCAGTATGGGAATTCGCTCATGGGATACATGAACAACCAGCCGCCGTAATCGAAAAAACTGCGCTTTTCATACGCAGCCTGATAAAGATGTTCGAGCTTGAAATCAAGAACACGGCCGAACAGCGCGATCTCCTGACTGCGCGCAACGATGTTGAGCGGGTCGAGTTGAATGCCTTCCATTTGCTGAATGGCGGAAGTGGTGCCAGCCAGCCCTTTGAACCGTCGGCCGGGCCAAAGCCCTTGTTGGCCGAGCAGGAATCGGCGGAATGTGATGCGGGAAATTGTATCCATAAAAAAATAACCGAGGATATAAGTCCTCGGTCTCCGTTCGTTGTTGAATCTATTTATTTAGTCATCGCCCAGTGAAGCGATGGCGCGCAGCAGGCCAAAGACCAGCACGCCGAGTTTGAGTCCTTCGCCGCTGGTGAGGGCGGTTTCGCGTTCGTTCTTCTCCGCGCGGCGGGTGAGAAGTATGGCGGCAACGAGGCCGGTGACTGCGCCGATCAATGTGCCAAACAAAATGGTTCTGCTGTTGTTCATGGGGTGCTGATCCTTCCAAGAAATGCTTTTATATTTTCGATGAGATCGTTGATGGCAAGGATGGGTTTTGCGGCCATGTCTGCGCCGCGGATGATGTAGCCGCGTGCCTTGTAGGCATAATCCTGTGCAATGCCGGTGTAGTGTGGCAATGCGCCCAGTGCACGAGCCATCAGGTAAATGCCGCCAATGAGCAAGGCAAGTACGATTAACCCTGCAAGCAAAATGGGGATGATGATCCAGATGGTGGAAATGGCGGCCCAGCGTCCCACATCGCCGTCCGATTTGAAGGTGGCGAACGAGATCAGAACGACCATGCCGATCATCAACAGTGCAGACAGTATGACAGGCAGGATAACTTGTGTATTGCGCTGTTTACGGTGCACCAGATATGAATAGTGTTCCGGGTGTGGGAGTTGGGCTTTCATTGCTTATATTTTAGCATAGTGGCAATTTTTTTACTTAACAGATGCCGTGAAAGAGGTGTGACACACTTCGATTTATGGCGTGCTGTCTTCAAGCGGCGTGCGGTTATTGAGTTCCTGCACCGGGCGGTTGTTGCCTTCGAATAACCCTGCCAGTTTTTCCAATTGCGCTGCAGAGATTTCAACCGGGGTGGTCATCACCAGCCAGCTCACACCTTCGGAGCAGGGCGGGGTGGTGAGAGAGCCGCTATAGCGGAAGGTGGTTTGTACCACAGGCAGAAGATCAGAGGCGTTGATCTTGATGCCGGTATCTTTGGCATCCGATTTTTCGGCGGGCAGATTATTGACGAATGGATCAAAGGCCGTATTCTCTGCACCCTCTTCCAGCAGAATGCCAACGACTGCGAGTTTTCCTTCTGCGTTTTTGTGGACGATATGGATCTCCGCGGCGAATGATCTTCCGTCCACACTGTGCTCGCTGGGAGCGTGATAGTGGAATTGCGCCACGTCATAGCGGGTGCCGTCCAATTCGATGTAGCTGCCCGCATCGTAATTCACTTGAACAGTGTGCCCGTTGTTCAAAATGCTCATGTCGCTGGGTTGATAATGGAATGAAATATTCGAGAGGTCTTTCTCTGCGGGTGCGGAAATATCGATCGGTGATTGACTCGCACCTGTGCCGCAGACTGCATAGGCTGGGTCGATCTCGCCCCAATGCTCGGGACCTTCCTCGCCTTCATATGTCCAGTGTGGCGCTTCAACGGGATGCGGCTCTTCTACTTGATACCCACATGCGCCCAAGGTGAGGGCTGTGATGATCAGCAACGATAAGATCAATGACCTGTTCTTCATGTTCAATTCTCCTTTTAATAAAGTTGTGAAGTCGATAGGGTCCAATTATCCATCCCATTTGTCTTTGTGGACAATACAAAAATGAAAACTCCCTTTTGCAAGGGAGTTTGTTTTTCTACTGGGCTGGCGCGCCTTCGATCGGATATCCTTTGGCGTACCATTCTTTTAATCCACCGGTCATGCTGGTGGCGTTGTATCCTGCCGCGAGCAGGATATCGCGTCCCTGCTGGCTGCGATTTCCCGAACGGCAGACCACCAGAATTTCACGATCCTTTGGGATCTCAGCCAGGCGGTTTTGCAATTGATCGAGGGGGATCAGCGTGGTGTTCGGCGCATGGTATTCGTCCCACTCCTCCTGTGTACGCACGTCCACGACGAATACGCCGCTTTGGTACATCTGATAAGCCTGGTCTGTGTTGACTTCACGTGCCAATCCCTGATTGCCCTGTCCGGATAATGCGATCAGAACGATCACAATGATGGCGACCGCCACCACGGTCAGTTGACCGGCGGGCTTGCGTAAAAAAGCGGAGAGTCCGCTGCGGGTGGTTGTATTTCGATTTCTCTTTTTTGACATATGCCCTCACAAAATGATTGGTTTCTTTCGTTTTCTGGACGCAAACCTTGCGGATGGTCTTACACGATTAGAGGATGGATTTGTATAAAAAATGTTTTCCTCCTTCTTTGGTCTTGATTGGCCGAGAAGGAGGAAATATTTGTGTTTTGTATGCTTTACATGATTTCAGTTAGTAAGATTTGACCGCAGTTTCAAGGTCGGAATAAACATCAAAGAATTGTTTCAAGCCGACCACATCCAATACCTGCTCTACATCTGGCTGTGGACCGTATAACTTCACATGCTGGCGCACAGCCCCATCGCGTTCTGCATTGATCGCACGAAAGGATGGACGGCCTGTTTCTTTTGAATACATCGATTGGCCCGCAAAGATCAACACCACGGTGTGCAATGACATCAGCCCGGCGCTGCTTACGTAGGGAACTCCGCTCAAGTCAATGAGCACATCGCGAGTCCCGCCAGCATACAGCTCCTGTGCCTTTTCGATGACTTCGATATAGTTGGATGCATCCAGATTGCCGGAGAGATGCATGATGGTTACGGAAACGCGCCATTCCTGTTTGGTGATTCTAATTTGCATGGGATTCTCCTGGGTCAAAGGGCTGAATGCATTTTACCTGAAATTGAATTCCTCATAATGAATGTTGTCCGAAGGAACTTTCATTTCGATGAACTTCGTTTCGAAGGCCTGTACCATGGGCAGCGGACCGCACATGTAAATATGATGTTGGCTGATATTTCCGCCTGCATTTTTTGCGATCTCATCCACGCTCAATGAACCGTCTGTGGATGAAAAGCGGATGTACGCCTTCAAGCGCGGATATTTTTTCGCGGCTTCCTGAATTTCCTCCACGAAGATGGCTTCTTCGCGGTGTCTCACAGTGTAGTAAAAATCCACATCGAAGGCAGGGTCAGTTTTCAGGTCCCGAATGAACGAGAGAAATGGCGTAACGCCGATCCCGCCTGCAACCCATATCTGCCTGGGCCCGCTGCTCTTGTAATCGAACATCCCATAGGGGCCTTCGATGGTGGCTTCTGTGCCAGCCTTCAAATTCGCAAAAAGATGACGGGTGAAATCTCCGCAGGCTTTGATGGTGACTCGCAGGACGTTTTCATGCGGCGCGCTGGAAATGGTGAAGGGATGCGATTCATCCAACCCGCTGCCTGCGAAACGCACGAAAAGAAATTGCCCCGCCTTTTGATTTTTAATGGGATCCTTTTTGGCGCGCAGCACAACTTCGGTGGTGGAATTATTTGGATGATTGGCCGCTTCGACAGTATAAGGAAGATATTTTTTAAAGAACCTGCCGAAGACTTCTGTATAAAGATAGGAAAGTGTGCCGAGGATGAAGAAGTTCTGGGTCCAGGTGATGGCAACCTTGGCGCTGGGCGCATTGACAGTCAATGAATGAACAAAGCCGAGAATAAAAAAGATACCGATAAAACGATGTAGTTTTTTCCAGCCTTCATAGGTTTGGCCGGTGAGTTTGTTCAAAAATGGAATGCGGGGAGCGAGGGTTGGCAAAACGATGGCAACGATTCCCAGAAAGGCAGTCATGGCCAGGTAATTGCCAACACGCAAATTGACGAGCGTGATCGGCACGGTCAGCAGATGTACGAACATCAACAGGAACGCACTGGTGGATGTATGACGATGGGTCATGTACATCTTGTCCAGCCCGCCGAAGAAGGGCTCGGCCCATTTCGGGCGTGTGGAAATGAACAACGAAAAAGACATCAGCACGATCACCAGCGAGCCGAGTACTTCCCCGGCATAGGCGCGCTCATAATGTTCAGCCCCTTCCCTTACAGGCGGAAAGATGAGCCAGATGAGGGCGGTTAATACAACAAGAATGATAAGGGTAAGGTTGCCAATATTTTTCTTTTTCATGCTGCCTCGGTTTTTAAATTGCCCAACATCGCTCTGAATCAACAGCGATGCAGTTGGACGCTGCATCGCTGAAGGAAAACTTGAAAACTAAAAAGAATCGATCGCCTTTTGCCTGTCGGTGAAGGTCTCGAAGAAGGCGGCAAAGCCGACCATATCCAGCACGCTGGTGATCTCGGGGCGCGGGTTGAGCAGCTTGAGATTCTTCTGCAGGCCGCCGTCACGGGTGCGATCCATCGATTTCAGCGTGGACCAGCCATGCTCAAGATCGGGCAGTTCCTCACCGCGTGTCATCAACGCAATGGTATGCAGGGAAACCAAACCGGCGCTGGAGATGTAGGTCAACTCGCCGAGGTCGAGCAGGATGTTTCGCGAACCGGCTTCAACAATTTCGCGAGCCTTCGATATCAAAGATTCATACGTCTGCCCGTCCAGGTGTCCTGTCAGTTTTATGACGGAAACAGAGATGCGGCCTTGCTCTTGTGAAACAGTAATTTCCATTTGAATACTCCTTTCAATAAACGATACCCGATTATAAACCTGCTTTGCGCTCCAAACGTTCCAGCCGATGATCTATTTCAGCGAGCCAGTGCTTGCGGATGTAGGCAGGCAGGTCGGCACGTTCCACTTCCTTGCGTGCTGACTTTGCCCATTTGATCGAGGTCTTTGCATCGCGCATTTTATGCTCGTAATGTTTTGCCAGTTCGATGTGGGCATAGATATGACCGCGCTCCGCAGCCTGCTCCCACAACCTGAGGGCTTGATCGACGTCACCGCGTTTTTTTTGCAGGATGGACAACCGCTTCACTGCCACGCCGAAATCTGATTCGTTTAACCCAAACTCGAGTCCACGCTCGAACAGACGGGCGGCTTCATCCCAGTGGCCGAGGTCTTCGAATAATTTGCCGAGTGCGATGAAATCGAGTCCGTGCTCCACGCGGCCGTTGTATGGGTCGGCAAGCAACTCGCTGACGTGCGCCAGCAGCGCCGCCATCGCAACCACGTCCATGGCGTTGTGATAGAACACGCCCGCCATTGGGCTGGCATTGCCTGTGCGCAGGTAATCAAAATACAGCCAGGGGATCTCATAGCCTGGCACTTCTTCGGAGGTGCGCGTAAAGCCAAGTACATGCTCTTCGAGATATTTCAATGCGCGTGAGGGGAGTCTGTCGCGCCACAACCGCCGCGCAAGCGGCAGCAGATCGAGATGCGGGTAATTCTTGAATGGAACGGGAATGCGATGCAATGAATAGCGAGTGACGAGCAGCGGTGCATCGAAGGATTTTCCATTGAAAGTCACCAGCGCTTCACACGGCGCGAGAAAATGGATCAACGCTTCGAGCATGGCAGGTTCTTCGGATGGGTCGCGCAAAAAGAATTGCTGCAAAACGAACCTGCCCTCTACAAATCGTCCTGCACCGATGAGGAAGGCATATGTCCCTGTGCCGCCCGCCATGCCTGAGGTTTCGGTATCGAGAAAGGCGAACTTATTGATCGGCAGTTCCGCGATGCGCGGGTCGTTCGCCCATTTGGAAATGATGGAAAGCGGAAAAGAGGAAGCGTACGATGTTTTTCCGTGCAGGTAATCTTCGCTGAAAGTTTGCTCTGCAACGAATGCCTCGCCGTACGGGGTCGTGAAAAATGTCCCAGCCACGACCGAGTCAATAGACTGGCTGGCAGGCTTGGGCGCGGGGAGATCCGCTGTGCCCGTCTTCACACCGAGCGATTTGAGTTTATCCGCAAGCGATGACATGGATGTATTGTATCCATGACTCAGCACTTTGCCAAATCAATCTATAATCAAAAAAGATCAAGGAGAAATAATCATGCAAGGTGAACAATCGAAAATTGACTGGAGTTATTCAGGCATGCCCGACGGATTTTTTGGCACGGGCGCAACCGTTGCGGAACAAACCATCGTTTGGGTTTTCGGCCTGCTCGGCACAGCCATTCTCGGCTGGGTGGTGTGGACGCATTCCATTCCGTGGGCGTGGTGGCAATTTGCGGTTGCCGCCCTGCTTGCGTTGGATGTGCTCGGCGGTGTGGTGGCGAATGCGTTGAATAGCTGCAAACGGTTTTATCATTCGCCCGTCAAACCTGAGGAAACCGGGTTTACCGGCCTCGCGAAGAATCATTTTGCGTTTACTGCTTTTCACGTCCATACTGTGATCGTCGGCGTTTTGTTCGGAAAACTGGATTTTGGGTATGGATTTTTTTGGTATTTTGCCCTGCTCGTTTCCACGGTGGTTGTTTTACGGCTTCCGCTTTACTTGCGGAGGCCCGCCGCGCTGGGGATCATCATGCTGGCGGTGCTGGTAAATTTATATATCTTCCACCCTGTGATCGGTTTCGAGTGGCTTGTGCCCGCCCTGTTTTTGAAGATCGTGTATGGTCATGTTGTTCAGGAGGAGCCGTATCGAGGATAGGGGTGCTATAATGATTTCAACAAATCAATCCTACCCCCATGAAAGGATGTACCTTTGGTAAAAGTCAACTATCAATTCGAGAAACGTAAAAAAGAAATGGACAAGAAACGCAAGAAAGAGCAGAAGTTGCGGCTCAAACAGCAGAAAAAGAACAACCCGTCTGGCGGAACTTCGACCGAAACGCAGGATGATGTGATTATTGAGACTTCATCGGATGCCGTGCCCGTGCACCCGCCTGTTGAACCTGTGGATAAAAAATAAAAATACCGAGATGTGATTGGTCTCCAGTGGGCAGGCCAAAGGAAGTATGAGAAAGAAGAGGAGGAGATGGATTTCCATCTCCTCCTATCATTTACGTAATTTTGGGGAAATCATAAACTTGCAATGAATCTCTCTTGACATTTTAGAACACTTGTTCTATATTAGGGGCAGTTGGCCTCGCCTGGTGCAGGGCTCCAAAAAAAGGAGAATTCCCATGAACCGTTCCCTTAATCTTCAATTGAAACTGCTTCCCTTTCTGAAAAGCGCATCCCTCAAACGCGGCGCGATCTTCGGCAGCATTCTTATCAGCGCCCTGCTTGCCTTTGAGTTGTTCAATTTCGGTACGACATCCTTCGCCTTGCAGGACGTGCTTGGCAATTTGAAATTCGCTGGTATTCAATGGTCTGCCATCCTCGCCTTTGCCTTTTGCGGAATCGACTTTGCCGGTATTGCCCGCATCTTTACCCCCGAACAGGGTCGTGACGAACCCACAGAGGTTTGGTATCTCTTCGGCGCGTGGCTGCTGGCGGCTGGCTTCAATGCCATGCTCACCTGGTGGGGCGTTTCGGTGGCGATCCTCAATCACAACGCTGAAGGCGGCTCATTGGTCGGACAGGCGGTGATGATGAAAGCCGTACCCATCTTTGTAGCTGTGATGGTCTGGTTGATCCGTGTGCTGATCATTGGCACTTTCTCCATCGCTGGAGAGCGTCTCTTCTCGCTGGCTGAATCGAACGCACGACCCGCCGCCAGTGCATATCAAAATAATTCGCCGCGTCCTGCCGCTTCATCGCAGCCTGTGTATCGCCCCGCAGCGATGGGCGCAAGTTCAAACAATCAAAATTATCCGCGTCCTGCACCCAAGCCGCGACCCGCTCCAGTGTCGCCGAACTATGGCGTCAACCGTCCCGAACCCACCTATCACCCCATTGGCATGACCGCGATGGGACATAGCGAAGGCAGCAATTCCCAATCTGTGCGGAGGTAGAAAACAAACCGTTTCTGCATAATCAACTGATACTCTCCCCATCCAACCGCTGAGGCGCCCGTAAGGGCGCCTCATGCGTTAACCCAACAGTGCGATGCACTGCTACTCGAATTCGTCCAATGTGCTTTCGCCGTGCGTGAGGATGTAGAGTCCGCGCGGGTTGCCGTTGTTTGGGTCGAAGACAAAATCGGTAACGATGAAATTCTTTTCGAAGGCGGTTTCGAATAATTCGCGGGTAAAGAATCGCCAGTCGCGGGCGAGGGCGAAATCTTGTGATTTGAGGGCGGTAAAGTCGCTGGGGATCTCGGCGAGCAGCAGACGATCTTCAAAGGCTGGGACATGCTCGGGCGGCTGGGACAGGCCATCGGTCGAAGTGCGAAGCGGATAGAACGGGTGCAATCCCGAGCTGGCAACGTGAGTCAGCTTGAGGGTGGGACGCGGCCGTTTGCTGAGTCTTCTTTCCACACGCGGGGTGTTGATCCACCAATCCACTTGAAAGCGGTCGGAGGGCAGGCCTGCGTTGAGCCCATCGCGCATATCGCCATATTCAGAGCGGCGATAGGTGATGCAGACCGCGCCGAGTTTTGCGATGTTGAGATAAGCGTTGCGGCTGAGCAGGGGATCGTACGTCCAGGTGACATGGTCGAGGCCCTGATGACGAACCATCTGCCATTGCGCGCGTTTGAGCGCAAAACCAACCCCGTCATCGCGGTGATCGGAATGAATGCCCATCATGTGTGAACAATGTTTCGGGCGTGGACCATCGGCAGTGGCTTCAAGGCCGGGAAAGCCAAACACAAACCCGACGATCTTTTCCTCGATGAATGCGCCAAGCACAAGCCCGCCATTATGAACGGCGGTGATGAGCATATGCAATGGCACCACATCGGTTTCGGAGCCGGGCCACACATTGCGCTGTAATTCCTCCACGAGGCGCATTTCTTCGGGTGTTTCGATCAGGCGAATGTTGAAGTTTTTCATGGTTATCGTGGGCGGAGCGCCGCAATTCTTTCAGTAAGGGTATTCCATGCGCGTTGATACCACGGCTTATGAATGAGGTAATCAAGGCGGTAGGTAAAACGCGCGGGCATGAGTCCGAACACGCGCGGCATCGAATCCACGGCGCAGGTGCGGTTGACGGCGAAATAATCGAGCCAGAAAGATGAAATGGGGAAGTTGGGAATCACGCCATCGAGAAATACGGTGATCGCACGCAGTGTGATCGGTGAAAGCGGCACGAGAACGCGCCGCCTGTGAGTCACATCCATGATAGTTTCGATGATCTGTTGCAGCGTGAAAAATTCACTGCCGCCGAGTTCATACACCCTGTTGAGTGTGTTTTCATTTTCAAGCGACCACAAAATGCACGTCGCCAGATCTTCCACCCACACAGGCTGCACCACGGTCCGCCCGCCGGATTGGATCGGGAATATACCCACAGATGCGCGGATCAACCTTGAAAGATTGTTCGTGAAATGGTCTTCAGGTCCATACACAAGTGAAGAGCGCAGGATCGTATACGGAACCCTCCCATTGCGGATATGCTCCTCGGCGATGCCTTTTGCCCTGAATGCGGGATAACCCGATGAACGTGCCGCGCCGATATGACTGAGATACACGATTCGATCCACGCCCGCATCTGATGCTGCTTCGACGATATTCTCGGTGCCTTGAATATCGGCAGTTAAAAGATTGCCGCGGCTGCCCTGATTTTCTGCGCTGGCAAGGTGGATGACGGCTTCCACGTCACGCATGGCTGCGCGCAGACCGCGTTTATCGGCAAGGCTCACCACCGCCACTTCCACGGGCACGCCTTTTGGCAGGTTCGGCGTCCGCGGCGAAGGGCGGATCAATGCCCGCAGCGGATATCCAATGGAAGAGAGCTGACGCACCAGCGTACGACCAATAAAACCAGTGGCGCCTGTGATGAGAATCATAGCTGAGATTATAGCAGAGGGCCATCAGTGCTGACACGGAGCGTTTGATCCCCTATCGCTCGGGTAAATAAAAATATCCCATGGAAATGGGATATTTTGTGGGGCTGACGCGGAGCGCTCGAACCCCTGTCACTCGGTTAAATAAAATATCCCATGAAAATGGGATATTTTGTGGGCGCTGAGGGACTCGAACCCCCGACCCCCTCGGTGTAAACGAGGTGCTCTAACCAACTGAGCTAAGCGCCCGTGAGAACCGCATTATAGCATGTGATTGGAAAAATGAAAGATTTCGATTCCCCTACAATCATGTAATTTTCCAACCCTTGATATTTGCCTGCGTTATAATCATATTTAATCGAACAGGAGAGACCCATGACTGAATCAAAACCACTAAATTGGACCCCGGCAACCGATGTCGGTTATTCCGTGATCCGCCGCGGCGATGGCGGCATGACCCTGACCTTTACCGATCTTTCGGATGCCACGCTGGCTCACTGGCATGAATTTGCGCTGGAACATTTGCTTGGTTCAGACCGCCGCACGCGCAATTTGTATGACCTGCGCAGCGTGAAGGAGATCCCTGAAAAAGCCATTCGCATGGCGGTGGATGCCAACAGCGACCCATCCGCGCGGAATATCCGTGTGGCGGTGGTGGTGGCCGACCAGTCTGTTGCGGATGCGATCCGCAGTGTGGCGGCGCTTGCGCTGGCAGGCACAGCCTCTGCCATGAAAATATTTGCGGATATCAACGAAGCCGAAGCCTGGCTCGCCCGCCCATTGGATCAGATCTAGTAAAAAGACCTGACGGAGCTCAAGAAACCTGTCAGGTCTTTAGTTTTATGAATTCACCTTTTTTGAAGATCGGGAGTTTTACATTCAATTGGGGTTCCCGTACGTATGTGATGGGAATTCTGAATGTGACTCCCGATTCGTTTTCTGGTGATGGTCTCATTGCCAAAGGGGATGCGATAAATACTGCTGTTGAGCAGGCGCGGGGATTTCTGGCCTCGGGTGCCGACATTCTGGATGTGGGCGGTGAATCGACGCGGCCTGGTTCCGCTCCTGTCAATGCGGATGATGAGATGGAACGTGTGATTCCCATTGTGCAGGCGTTGAAACAAAATTTCCCTGATGCGCTCATTTCAATCGATACTTACAAGGCGCAAGTGGCTGAAGAAGCGATCAAGGCTGGTGCGCGGATCGTCAACGATGTTTGGGGGCTGCGTGCCGATGATGGGCTTGCTTCCGTGGCTGCGAAATATAAGGTGCCTGTCATTTTGATGCACAATCGCAGCAACCCCGCCAGTGTGGAAGTCCGCGAGAAGTTGGGGGGAGCGTATGCAGGTTCGGAATATCAGAATCTAATGGAAGATGTGAAACGGGAATTGCTCGAATGTGTGGCACTGGCGAAGAATGCCCAAATTGCTGAGTCGCATATTATTTTGGATCCAGGCGTCGGCTTTGGAAAGACGCGCGAGCATAATCTCGAGTTGATCGATCGGCTGGGGGAAATCCGCAAGTTGGGATATCCCGTTTTATTGGGGACATCCCGCAAATCGTTTATTGGTTTCACGCTCGACCTGCCCGCTGACCAGCGTGTGGAAGGCACGGCGGCGACGGTGGCAGTGGGCATTACGCGCGGCGCGGATATTATTCGTGTGCATGATGTGAAAGAGATGGCGCGTGTTGCGAAGATGACGGATGCGATCGTACGAAAACCATTCACCATAAACGAAAGGGATGAACGCGGATAAACTTTTATCTATGTTCATCTGCGGTTAAAAAACATGGACGATTACGGCAAGGAACTTCTCCGTACGGGAATTATCGAGGCGAAAACGGGCGGCAAGGATTCGGCCCGCCGTTATTTGGACCGCGCCATTTACATGTCATCTTCTTTTGATGTGCTGGCTGAGGCCTGGTATTGGATGAGCGAGGTTGTGGATGATCCCGCCGAAAAACGCAAGGCATTGGAGAATTGCCTTGCTCATGAAATGCATCATGCGCGTGCACGGCGTTCGCTGGCGATTTTGGATGGGAAGCTCAAAGCCAATGAAGTAATCAACCCTGATAAATTACCAGCCGAGCCTGTGGGAATGCGCGAATCAGATGCACAGCGTTTCATGTGTCCCAAGTGCGGCGGACGGATGTCTTTTTCTCCCGATGGACATGGATTGGTCTGTGAATATTGTACGCGCAATCAAACGCTCGACTCAGGGACTGCCAACGAAAAAGATTTCATCGTGGCGATGGCCACCGCGCGCGGACACGGAAAACCCTTGCAGGAACAGGTCTTCCGTTGCAATGGCTGCGGCGCGGAGTTCATTCTGCCGCCGAAACAAATTTCTGTTTCGTGTGCCTATTGCAATTCGCCGCATGTGGTGAGCCTTGAAAAGACAAAAGACCTGCTTGCGCCCGATGGGATCATTCCGCATGCATTCAACCAGAAGCAGGCCGTTAAATTGCTTATCAATTGGGTGGAGGGGAATCAGATCAAACCTGAAAAGCAGGTGGAGCTTCCGCGCGGGTTGTATCTGCCGTTGTGGACCTTCGATATTGGCGGGGCGATTGATTACACCTACGAAATGGAAGACGTGAATAGGCGAAACAAGATCTTGGACTGCAGCGTGGCGAGAAAAAGGCCTGTCCGCATTACAAGCGACTACCCGATCATGGAAGATGACCTGCCCTTGCCCGCTTCAAAAAAGCCGTCGGCGGTCTTTTTGAAGATGATTCCCACTTTCGATATGAAATCCATCCAGCCGTATGATCCGCGCTTTCTTGTGGATTGGCCTGCCGAAATTTACGACGTGCCCATGGCTGACGCTTCACTGGATGCGCGCAGCCAGGCTTACAAAAAGTACAAGAATGAATTGCCGAATCACATCAATAACGCGAACATAGTGCATACTTCATCGGCAAATCTTTTGGTTGAATCTTTCAAGCTCAACCTGCTCCCAGTATGGATGACGGAATTGCCGTTCAATGGGCGCGAACACCTGGTGCTGATCAACGGCCAGAACGGGGTAGTACATAGCGATTTGGCAGAAAAGGTCGAAGAGGAAGATGAAAAGGGCGGGCTGTTGGGTTTCCTCGCGGATCTGTTGGATGATTGATGGCGGATGTTTGTTGGGGGAAAGTGGGGGTCGCGCTGGGGGGGGGCCCGCCGCAAGAAGGGGGGGGCAGGGGGGGGGGGAAAGTTCGTGGTGGGTCTTCCCCAAAACCCCCCGGAAAAAAAAAAAAAAAAAGGGGGCGGCCAACAACCCGGCCGCCCCGTTTCCTTTTTTTTTTTTTTTTTTTTTGTGGTGTGGTATTCCCCCCCCCCCCCCCCCCCCCCCCCGAAAAAAATTGTTTGGCCTGTCCCTGCCCCCCCCGCGGGCGGCGGGCGGAAGGTAAAAAAAAAAAAAAAAAAAAAAATAAAAAAAAAAAAAAAAAAAAAATTTTTTTTTTTTTTTTTTTTTTTTTTTTATTTTTTTTTTTTTTTTTTTTTTTTTTTTTTTTCCTCCCTCTCTCCTTCCCCCCCCTTTATACTTCCCTCTCCTCCGTGCGCGGCGCGAGCGCAGACTGCAAAAGCAAAACAAACAGGCGAATAACGCGCGCGGCGCGATTCTCAGCGGGGGGATTGTTTTCTCACTTTTGCTGGCCGTGTTCATCATTCTCGGCGCGTTCGTCTATGCCGATGTCACGCGCGAGCTTCCTTCTGTTGAAATTCTTCCGCGTTTACTCAACCCGCCTGATGGTCTTTTGCTTGAACCTTCGCGCATCTATGACCGCACAGGCACGCAGACTCTTTTTACTTTTGCGCCGATCGATGCACAGCGGCGTTATATTCCTGTCAATGAACAAAATCCCCAGCATATTCCCGCCAATTTAATCGATGCCGTCATCGCCGTGCAGGACCCGCAATTTCGTAAACATTCGGGATATTCCCTTCAAGGTTTGGACGATGCAAATGTGCATCCGACCATCGCGCAAAAACTGATCGGCGGGCTGGTCATTTACAACGAACCGCCGTCGCTGCGGCGCGCTGTCCGCGAGCGGATTCTTGCGGCGCAGATCACTGCGCAGTTTGGCCGCACGCAGGTGATGGAGTGGTATCTCAACAGCGCACATTTTGGCAATTATGCCTACGGGGTCGAAGCCGCGTCGCAGTTGTATTTTGGCAAAGCGGTTGAACAGCTTACGCTGGCCGAATCTGCGATCCTTGCGGCGGCGAGTGAAACTCCCGCGCTCAATCCGCTGGATGCTCCGCAGGTGGCTTTACAGCGCGGACGTGAAGTGCTTTACGTTTTGAACGGGCTTGGAATTGTCAGCGATGAAGCGACTGAACTGGCCCTGGCAGAGACTCCCGAGATCCAGTCCGCGCCTCAGACTCAGCCCGAGCCTGCTCCGGCTTTCGTCAACATGGTCCTCGCCCAGTTGGATTCGCAACTGCCGCGTGATCGCATTGAGCGCGGCGGAATCAATATTATTACCACGCTGGATTTCGATCTTCAAAAGCAGGCGGCCTGTGTCACTGAAGTGTATGCGGCGCGCATGGCTGGTCTTGTTGAGCCAAACGAAAAATGTGACTCTGCGCGATTCCTGCCGTCGCTGCCGCCTGCCGTTACGTTGACCGATTCTTCTGCGAGCGCGTTGATCCTCGATCCGAATCATGGCCAGGTATTGGCAGTGGTTGGTGAAACTGTTCAAGGTGAGGAAACACCGCTCGTGACCGCACACAGGCCCGGGTCCAGTTTGGATGCGTTCGTTTATTTGACAGGATTCACCCGCGGCTTGAGTCCAGCTACGTTGACGTGGGATATCCCTGACGAAGGTGTCGTCCAAAATTTTGACGGCGAATATCACGGGCCTGTGCGGCTGCGAATTGCGCTGGCGAATGATTATCAAATTCCTGTGGAAGCGTTGAAGGCACAAATGGGAATCGAAAATGTAACCAGCATTGCTTCATCGTTTGGTGTCGAGCCGAATGAGCAGGTGACGATGTTACAGCTTGCGGGCGCTTATGGTGTGTTTGGGAAGCAGGGTATTTATTTCGGCCAGAACATGGACGATGAGTTTCTGCCGACAACCGTGCTGCGTGTGGAAGGTGTGGATCGTTCAATGCTGTTGGATTGGTCTCTGCCGCAGGCGAAGCCCGTGTTGACTCCTGCGCTTGCGTATTTGATGACGCATGTGCTGAGCGATGAAACCGCGCGCTGGCCTTCGTTGGGGCGGCCCAATGTGCTGGAGATCGGCAGACCTGCAGGTGTGAAGGTTGGTCAAACCACAGATGGGCTCGATGCATGGGTGGTCGGTTATACGCCCGCGCATGTGGTTGTGACATGGACCGGTGTGCGCGGCCGCGATACGAATGAAACAGTTACGCCGCGATTCCCCGCCGCATTGTGGAGCGCGTTAATGCAAACCGCTTCCGGCGATGCGCCTGCCGATGGATGGACTGTACCCCAAGATGTATCCACCATTACGGTGTGTGATCCATCTGGAATGCTGCCTACTCAAGAATGTCCGAGTTTGGTGAGTGAGGTTTTTCTGAACGGCAGTGAGCCGATACAGGCGGATAATTTATATCGTGAGTTTGGGATCAATCGTGAGACGGGCTTGCTTGCCACAGTGTTCACGCCACCCGAATTGATCGAGACTCGCATTTACATGCTGGTTCCCGAATCTGCTCGGGATTGGGCCTTGAGCGCCGGGCTGGATATTCCACCAGCCTCCTACGATGCCATTCAAGCGCCGCCTGTGAATCCATTTGTGAATATCACGGAGCCGAAATTGTTCGCAGAGGTCGGCGGAGTCGTGAAGATCGTCGGCACGGCTGCGGGTGAGAATTTTCAATACTATCGTGTGCAAGTGGGGAAGGGCTTGAATCCGCAGGAATGGATCCAGGTGGGCGGCGATGTCATTGCTCCCGTTGAAAATGCTGTACTCGCTGAATGGGATACCAGCGGTTTGAGCGGTTTGTATGCTGTGCAATTGTTGGTAGTGCGGACAGATCAAATCGTGGATACAGCGGTAATCCAGGTGACGATCAAATAGCTGTTGGCTAACCGTCTTTTACCGGCAAATAAAGATAGGAATATTGGATTCCCGCAGCATGTAATCCAACGCGCTGCCGATGAATACTTGTTGCAATTTGGAACCGCCGTAGCCACCCATTAACACCAGATCAATATTATTTTCGTCCGCGGTCTGTTTTAAGTGTTCTGTTGCTCCGCGGTCGCTGACTATGTATTCAGCTTCCACTTCGTGAAGGTCGAGATAGCGGCGAACGTGATCCTGCGCATCTGCCTTTAATTGAGGTGAGTCAAGCGCGGTGAAAACGACCAGCTCGGTCTTCCACATTTCTGCGAGATAGGTCGCTACGAACAGGGCTTCCTTTGCGCGGTCGCTTCCGTCAAATGCCAACAAGGCGCGTTTGAAGGGTCGTGCCTCCTCAGGGATGGTTAACAGGGGACGAGATGATTTTTCAATGATCTTTCGGAATGGGGATTGCAAAGCAGATATCCCAGCGGTTGGCGGGTTGGTGATCTTTACAACGATGAGGTCGGTCAATACGGCGCGTTCGCAGATCCTGGTGGTGATGTCGCCAACGTCAATGGCAAGATTTCCTTCCACGCCTGCTTCCGCACACGTTTGGTCGAAACGCGCTTTTACTCCCAGCGAATCTGAACTGTGTGCATCGTCTATTGTTTCAACAATGTGCAGGCCATGCAGTTTGGCATTCTCGTGTTTTGCGATGATGAGCGCCTGATCGAGCGCATCCCAGCTTTCTTTGAATCCGCTCAGTGGGACAAGAAGGTCTGTGAAAAGATGGTCGGTGTAGCGGGCGACCATATGCGCTTTGCGCCAACTCCCAGGCTCAGACTTGGCACTCTCTTCCAGAATCAAATCTGTTGCGGCGATATCAGATTGGATCTCCCAACCCAGTTCTTTTTCAAGTGCGGCGCGGTTTTCCGAGATCCACAAGAACAGATCGGTGATGGTGCGGTTTGGGAACCAACGTAATAGTCCACGGTCGCGGATGGCTTCAGCGAGGGGAATGTAGATCGTGTCGTACCAGTTTGCGGCGGCGTCCCGAATCGGGATTTCCTGTCTGCGTTCCTCCTGCATAACATATTGGCAGATTTGAATCTGTTCCATCAATTTTTCATATTGACAGCAGGAGGTGACACTTAGATCTACATTGGGCCGCGATTCGTGGATGCGGGTCGTATCGAGAAATTCCGCGTATTCTGCCTTGATGATCAAATCATCAGGCTGTACGTTGGGGGTGAGCGGAATGTCCGTTTTGAATTCGATCACGCGTCCTTCAATGGATAATAATCCCTCCTGCCGCGCGATCGATACGCGATGGTTTCCGTCCACTACAAAATAGGCTTCGCCGACTTTGTAAGCTTCGATCGGCGGCAGGCTTGCGTTGCTTCCCACGAATGCGGCTTTGACACGTGACCAGCGTTCCCGGTCTTTGTCGCTGCGCGGCAAAAATGTGCGCGTGAAATCGGTGTAACGCCCCACGCTCCCGACGATTGCATTCAGCGGAATATGTTGTATGCCGCGCTCGGTGCGTGATCGCAGTTTTAGTTTTTCGGCCACTTCTTCGTACGAAAGAAGTTGGGTTGATTTTCCCGTGATACGTGCGAGGACTTCCTGTATGCCTGCCTTGAGGCGCGCAGATTGGAAGTCGTTGATCGCTAATTGAAAATTATATTGATCAGGAAACATCTACTCCTCCAATAAAATAAAATGCTGGCATCAGATGGCTTGGAAAAGGGATGCGCTTATCAGTGCTTGAAAATTTATTTTTCTACTTGTGTACAGTCATCTTCCGAAATGATTTTAGTCCATTGATGATTATACGGATTTACTCCAAATTCAGCAACAAGGCTCTTTTTCTCGATCGCTTGTTCGTTTTAGCGTATTTCTAGTCAAAACCCTGTTTTTTCACTTGTAAACCAAATAAATTTTCGAAAAACCAAAATATTTTGTATTTCATCAAAACTATTGACTTAATGCAAAATATTTGCTAATATGGCGTCAGGAGTTAACCCTATGCCATTAATCCCCCAATCCTGCCCAAGCTGCTCATCCCCACTGGTCGTCACGCAACTCAACTGCACCTCGTGCGGCACCGGCGTGGTGGGCAAATTCGAACTTTCGCCATTTTTCCGTCTCTCACCAGACAGCCTGCGTTTTTTAGAGGTATTTGTGCGCAATCGCGGCAATGTCAAAGAGATGGAACGCGAGACGGGAGAATCCTATTGGGCCATCCGCCGACAATTGGATGAAGTCATTACCGAAATGGGTTTCGAGGAATCGCCCAAAGCGGATGACCTTTCCACGCGGCGGCAGGAGATCCTTGCGCGTCTGAGTCGCGGCGAGATCAACGTGCAGGAAGCCACCAAATTGCTCGCTCAAATTAAAGGAGATCAATCATGAATGGAACCAAAGAACGCCTGATGATTTTAGACATGATCTCGGAAGGCAAGATCACCGCCGCAGAAGGCGAGGAACTTTTCAGAGCATTGGAGGAAGTGGATGAGCCTTCGGCCGAATCAGACAACCCGACGCCTGTTCCGCCTCAAGCGCCATTCCCTCCCCTTCGGCCTGAATCTCCCCAATCCCCGCGTGGACAGCGCGCCTCCACCGAATTGGTCGCCGCGCTCAAAACCGCAGGCATTGACCACGTCACCCTGAGCGATGTTCAGGAAATGCAGGAACACAGCCTCACCGCAGAATACATCAACGAAATGCTCGCCCTCGGCATCGAACCAGACGGCCTTGGCGAGTGGGTCAACCTGCGTATTCACGATATCACCCCGCGTTACGTCCGCGAACTGCGTGATATGGGCATTGAAGATCTCGATATCGATGAACTGGTTGAACTAAGCCTGCACGATGTTTCTGCAAAATACGTTTCCGAATTACGCGAAGTCGGCTTGAAGGATCTGGATGTGGACGAACTGGTTGAGCTTAGCAATCACGACGTCTCCGCCAAATACATTGCCGAGATGCGCGAACTGGGATTAAAAGACCTCGATGTAGACGAACTCATCGAATTGAACAATCACGACGTTTCCGCAAAATATGTTGCCGAATTACGCTCCATGGGACTGAAAGATTTCGACGTGGATGACCTGATCGAACTTAGCAATCATGACATTTCCCCAAAATACATCGCCGAGTTGAAGAAGATGGGCTTCAAGAATTTCGACGTGGATGATCTCGTGGAGTTGGGTAGTCACGATATCTCACCTGAATTCATCGCAGAGCTGCAAACGCTCGGGATCAAAGACCTGGATATCGATGACCTCGTCGAGTTGGGCACACACGGCGTCTCGCCCGAATTCATTGCACAGATGCGCGAATTTGGATTAAAGAATCTGGATACGGATGATCTCGTTCAATTAAGCATCCACAACATCGACCCCGAATTCATGAAAGCCCTGCGCGATTTCGGCATGACAGGTTTCGATGTGGACGATGTGGTCGAACTGGGCATTCACAACGTTACCGCGCGCTATATTGCTGAAATGAAGGAAGCGGGTTTGAAAGATGTGGATACGGAGGAACTGGTCGAGATGCGCATCCACAACGTCACCCCAAAGTTTGTGCGTGAACTGCGCGAAATGGGTTTCAGCAACCTGCCCGCCGATGAGTTGGTTGAGTTGAGCATTCACCACGTCACCCCGCGTTTCATCCGCGAAATGCGTCAGAGATACGGTGAACACCTCACCCTCAATCAACTGCTCGATATGCGCCTGCACGGAGTGGAAGAAGTGCTGGGCAGCCGCTAATTTCCGAACTTTAATATGGCAGAATCATTCTGAACAAACAAAAAAGCCGCCGAGATTAATTCCCAGCGGCTTCAACTTTTAGGACGTAACTCTCGAACCTTCAAAGTCTTTTATCTCGCCAGCACCTTGGTCATATGATAGTACTCCATGTTCACCTTGCGCTTATTGCTGATCACATCCAGCAGCGGAATAAAATCCACGCCTTTGCCTTTCAGCCCGGTCATCACGCCATGTTGACCTTCCACAAGCGCCTCAACAGCTTTGACTCCCATGCGGGACGCCAGCAAACGGTCATAAGCGGTCGGGGAACCGCCGCGTTGAATATGACCGAGAATGGTCATGCGTGTTTTGAAGCCCAGGTCGAGGGTATCGATCTTTTCCACCAGATCCGTGGTGCGGATGGCGGAACCTTCGGCATTGATGATGATCGCGTGAGTTTTTCCGCGTTGATAAGCGTCTTCCACGGCGGCGGCCACTTCTTCACCGGTTACAGGCACTTCAGGGATCAACACCATCTCCGCGCCGCAGACAATCCCAGCCATGACGGCAAGGTAGCCGCTGTTGCGTCCCATGGTTTCGATCACAAAGGCGCGCTGATGGGAGGAGGCGGTGTCGCGCAATTTATCCACGGCTTCCATGATGGTGTTCATGGCGGTATCGGTGCCGATGGCGATATTCGTGCCCCAGATATCGTTGTCGATGCTGCCGGGGATTCCGATCACTTTCACGCCTTTTTGCGAGAGCGCATACGCGCCATTCATCGACCCTTCGCCGCCGATCACGATCAACGCATCCATGCCTGCTTCGTTCATTTTACGAATGGCATCGCGCTGGCCTGCCGGTTCCTGAAAACGCTTGCTGCGGCTGGTGAGCAAAATGGTCCCGCCGCGCTGCAGGATCCCACCCACGGAACGGGCATCCATCGGGTGAAACTCGCCGTTGATCAAGCCTTCGTATCCGTTTTGAATACCGATAACTTGCAAGTTGTTGGTTAATGCGGTTCGCACCACAGCCCGGATGGCCGCGTTCATACCGGGTGCATCGCCGCCGGAAGTAAGTACCCCTACTGTAAATTTATTTACCATTGTCTGTTTCTTTCCTGATTTGATAATTGTCAAAATCGCGGGCCACCACCGTGTTTGGAAAAATGGATTGCGCTTCGGCGATCACATCTTTTTCACGATAGCGGCGCGAAATATGAGTAAGAATTAGTTTTTTAACCCCCGCTTTTATGGCGAGTTCCGCACCCATGCGCGCGGTGAGATGAGAGAATTGCTTTGCCATGTCGGCTTCCTCATCGAGATATGTGGATTCGATGACGAGCGTATCGGCATCCTTGCAGGCTTCGAGCAGGTTGTCTGTTCGGCCGGCGTCTCCCACAAGGACGAGTTTACTGCCCTTTTCCCACGCCCCCAGCACATCGTCAGGTTTGATGCGTGTGCCATCGGCGAGGGTGATCTCCTTGCCATCGACCAGGTCACGGCGTTCCGGTCCGAATGGCACGCCGAGTTCATCCGCTTTTTGAGAAAGGAAGGGACGCCGCGATTTCTCTTCGAAAATATAGCCAAGGCAATCCGGTCCGCGGTGAGTGACCGAAAATGCGGTAACGGTAAAATCCTCGGCGTCGAAAATGACCCCAGGTTTGATCTCTTTTAGAACCAGCGGCATGGGAGGTTGATTGCCGCGCAGGACCACATCAAATAGAAGCGTGCGCACGCGTTCGAGCGTGCTGTGACCGCCGTAGATCTCAAGTTCTTCGATGGCTTCCCAGCGCAAAAAAGTGGAAAGCAAGCCGCCCAGCCCGAGAATGTGATCGAGATGGCCGTGGGTCAATAGAATACGGGTCAGGCGTTTGAATCCGATGCCGGATTGCAGGATCTGCCTTTGTGTACCTTCGCCGCAATCGACAAGGAAACGGTATTCATTATGGGAAACGATCTGTCCCGAAAGCCCGCGTTTTGCAGAGGGCGCGGAGGCAGATGTGCCAAGAAAAAGTATTTCGAACAAGGTTGATTCCTCAGGAAAACGTTTTGAAGACCCGGGGGTGAATCGGGAATATAAAAGACGTAATGATAATCGGCGTTAAACCTCGCAATTGTACCTTAAAGAAATGGCCTTCTCCCGCCTTATGGGAAAGTGGAGAGTATCTGAAAGCATGGACTAAAAAACTCCATCCACGGAATTGCAAGTTTTTTCTCAAAGTTTGGTCTTTTTTGCCAGCCCGACATCACAAAAGATAACAGACCATTTGTGCTATAATCTTTTTGAATTCAATAAACGCAAATTTATATGATGTCAGGCAGGTATAAAGGATGTGACACATCTTCATCCTCTATCAGTCCTCCTTCATCCCTTTAATATGCCACTCCTTAAACCATCCACCCCACCGAAAAAATCGACAAAACCTGCGGGCAAAACCCTTCCCCCTAAAAAAGGAGAAGCACCGCATGGCAAAGGGAAAAGTTCCCACCAGCCTCCGCCGCCTGCTCCCAGGCAGCCTGCGCTCTCCTTTTGGGATCATCTTTCAGCGGAGCGCAAGCTCGATGTAGTAGGTATTCTCCTTGCATTCATTGGGGTTGTCATTATTCTTGGGCTGGTCTCGCCAACCCATTCCGAGCCGATTAAAAAAATATTTTCCATCATCTCGCAAATTTTCGGCTGGGGCATTTACATCCTTCCGCTGGGCATGTTGATCTTTGGCTTGTGGCTCGTCTTCCGTAAGATCGAACGCATTCCCCCGCTTTCCATTGAACGTGTTGTCGGCAGCCTCATCCTATTCTTTTGGCTGCTGACCATCCTGCATACCTTCGTTGCCACAGCCGAAACCGCCGAAGCCGTCGCCCTCAAAGGCATTGGCGGCGGATACATCGGCGGAAAATTTCAATGGGTTCTTTGGATCGGGTTCGGCAGCGGCGGAGCCTTCACCGCCCTCGTCGCATGGCTGGTGATCGGCATTGCCATATTGCTCGACAAACCCGTGCAGGAATTATTCTTCTGGCTCGGACCGTTAATCGCCTGGATTCGGAAACTGCTGAACAGGCCCATCGCTTCAAACGTACCGATACCTGCTCCTGTTTCGACAGAGGAATTCACCCCGATCGACGCTTCTGCCATGCCCGAAGTGAAGCCCGCGGCGGTTGGAGTCCAACCCACGCGCACGACCAGCGGCGCAACTGTCATTCATTGGACATTACCAAACGTCAGCGATATTCTTGATTCGGGCAATGCCCCATCCATCAATGAAGATTTCATCCAGCAGCGCGCAAGATTAATTGAAGAGACTCTCGCCTCCTTTGGCGCGCCAGCGCAAGTCGTTGCCATCAGCCGTGGACCATCGATCACGCAATTCGGAGTGGAGCCGCTTTTCCTTGAATCCCGAGGCGGCGTGCGGACCAAAGTCCGTGTAAGCAAGATCGCATCCCTTTCCGATGATCTGGCGCTCGCATTGGCTGCTCCCCGCATCCGTATTCAAGCGCCGGTGCCGGGTCACAGCTATGTGGGTATTGAAGTGCCCAACGAAGAAATGGCGATGGTGGCCCTGCGCGATATTTTGGAAAGTGAAGTTTACAAACGCAATACCAAGCCGTTGAGTTTTGCGCTTGGACGCGATGTAGCCGGTCTCCCCATTATTGCCAGTATCGAAAGCATGCCGCACATGTTGATCGCAGGAACTACGGGTTCTGGTAAATCTGTGTGTGTGAATTCCATCCTCACTTGTATGTTGTTGTACAACACACCCGATGATCTGCGCATTGTCCTTGTCGACCCCAAACGTGTGGAATTGACCGGGTACAACGGCATTCCGCATTTGCTCGGCCCAGTAGTTGTTGAAATGGATCGCGTGATCGGCGCTTTGCAGTGGATGACCCGTGAAATGGACAAACGCTATCACCTGTTTGCGCAGGTGGGCTCGCGTAACATCACTGATTACAACGCGAAAATGAAATTGCAGGGACAGAAAAAATTGCCCTTCCTCGTGGTCATCATCGACGAATTGGCCGATCTGATGATGATCGCCCCTGATGAAACCGAAAAGACCATCACACGTCTCGCGCAACTGGCGCGTGCCACGGGCATTCACATGATCCTTGCCACTCAGCGTCCATCAGTAGATGTAGTAACGGGTCTCATCAAAGCCAACTTCCCGGCGCGCATTGCCTTTGCTGTTGCATCCAATACCGACAGCCGCGTGATCCTCGATCAGCCCGGCGCGGAACGTTTGCTTGGCCGCGGTGACATGCTCTATCAAGCGCCCGATGCGCCGTCCGCTGCGCGTTTGCAGGGTGTATTCGTTTCAGATCATGAGATTCAAAACCTCGTGGAATATTGGCGCAACCAGGCAGGCGGAGCAAGCCCTTATGCCGTTGCGGGTTCCAACCCCGCAGACTCCGTGCCGACCAATGTTCCGCTCAAACAGACTCCGCTTTGGGATGATATGGCCAAGGTCGAAGGCGATCCGCTTTTCAATGATGCTGTGGAGCTTGTCCGCAAGGAAGGCCGCGCATCTGTTTCCATGCTGCAGCGCAGACTGCGCATCGGCTACACCCGCGCCTCCCGCATCGTGGATATGATGGAGGACAAGAAGATCGTCGGTCCGCCTGAAGGCGCCACACAAATGCGGGCCGTGCTCGATTATGGACAGACCGCACCGCCAAAAGATGATGGAATGTAGTTTTGTAATCAAAACTCCGGGATTTTTGTCCCGGAGTTTTCATAAACCCTATCCGACCCGGGAATTGGGTTTATGATACATAGTATAATTTCACTCATCATTCCCTCGGAGGAACTATGACCGAAAACAAGACAAATCCTGAGCAAGGTCGAAGGATTCGTGTATTAGTCGCCAAACCCGGCCTGGATGGGCATGACCGCGGCGCAAAAGTTGTGGCGCGGGCATTGCGTGATGCCGGCATGGAAGTGATCTACACCGGCTTGCGCCAAACCCCTGAAATGATCGCGGAAGCCGCGCTTCAGGAAGATGTGGATATCGTTGGACTATCGATCCTTTCTGGCGCGCACATGGCACTTACGCCGCGCCTGTTGGAATTGCTGAAAAACAATGGTCAATCCCATGTAAAGATCTTTGTCGGAGGTATCATTCCCGATGAAGACCTGCAACGTTTAAAGGAAATGGGCGTGGCAGGAGTATATGGACCCGGTGCTTCCACCGAAGACATTATCCGCGACGTCAAATTGGCGGTGACGGGTTAACCTGTTCTCACACACAGAGCCTGTGCTCTGTGTTTTTTTCGTCGAAAACAAAACCAAGGTGAACGGAGATAGTCAGAGTGTATCCATCCCCGTTCATCTTTGATTGTTTCGATGGGATGATCCTGAAAAATATTCAATGACCTATTCTCAAGCAGTCCTCAATGGCGAACGCCTCGCACTCTCCCGCCTGTTGACCCAGGTGGAGAATGACGCGTTGGAAGGCCGCGCCGCGTTGATCGAATTGTTTCCGCACACGGGCAAGGCGCATTTGATCGGTGTGACGGGTTCGCCCGGCACGGGCAAATCCTCGCTGGTGAATCAACTGGCACTGCATTATCGCAAGACTGCGCAGAAGCGTGTGGCGATCATCGCTGTTGACCCTTCCAGCCCGTTCACAGGCGGCGCGGTGCTTGGTGACCGTGTGCGCATGCGCGACCTCTCCGGCGACACCGGCGTATTCATCCGCTCGATGGCGACGCGTGGTTCATTGGGCGGCCTCGCGCAATCCACTGCGAACATGGCTCAGGTCTTTGATGCGGCTGGCTATGAGATCATCATCATCGAAACTGTCGGCGCAGGCCAAAGCGAAGTGGATGTTGCCCGGCTTGCGCACACCACGCTGGTGGTGGAAGCGCCCGGCCTTGGCGATGACATTCAAGCCATCAAGGCTGGCATTTTGGAGATCGCCGATATTTTGGTGGTCAATAAATCCGACCGCCCCGGCGTGGAAAATACCGAAAAGGCTTTGAAGTCCATGCTTGACCTGGCACACCCAGCCGAGCGGATCTTTCAACATCACGGCACCGCCATGCGGACATCCTACGATCAGACTTCGGGTGGGCCTGCTTCAAAACAAGATTCATCGTCAGCGCCGATATGGATTCCTCCCATTCAGCGCACGATTTCCACCGAAGGCAAAGGCATCGCAGAATTGGCTGAAGCCATTGCGCGGCATGTGGCGCACTTAACTCACAGCGGCGGTTGGGCTGTTCGTGAGCGTGCCAGGCTCGAGGTCGAGTTGGATGCGTTGATCCAGGAGACTCTGGTCAGCCGATTTCGTGAGCAGGTCTCACAGAGTCAGTATGAAGACGCGCTGACGAAAATGATCCAAAGAAAGATGTCTCCGTGGGAAGCCGTCAAGTTATTGATGAACGGAGGTTGAGATGAGCATCATTTATGGTGAGCGGATCAGGCTGCGTGCCACCGAGCGGGAAGATGTGAAAAGTTTTCATGCCTGGGTGAATGACCCGGAAGTGACACGCTATTTATCGCTTTCACTGCCGATGTCGAATGTGGATGAAGAGAACTGGTTTAACTCCATGAGCCAGCGCGCGCAAAGCGAAAAGACACTTTCGATCGAAGTGCGTGACGGCGACGGTTGGAAGTTGATCGGCAATAGCGGCGTGTTCGATGTCGATCAGGTGACCCGCTCCGCCGAACTTGGAATCATGATCGGCGAAAAAAGTGAATGGAACAAAGGCTACGGCACGGAAGCCATGCTGCTTTTGGCCCGCCATTGTTTTGATACCTTGAACCTTAATCGTGTTCATTTGCGCGTATATGCGGAAAATCTGCGCGGAAAGCGCGCCTACGAAAAAGCAGGCTTTGTGGAAGAAGGACGCCTGCGCGAGGCGGTTTATAAACATGGAAAGTATGACGATGTGATCGTCATGAGTATATTACGTTCGGAATGGGACCAGAGGAAAGGCAAATAATAGATGCATCATGTTCATCACGACCTGAAAGTGTACGGCGGAATTAAGTTGTTTGCAGGCACCGGCTCGCCGGAGCTTGCCCAAAAAATAGCAGATTACCTCGGTCAGCCGGTGAGCGGCCGTGAAGTGATCGAATTCCCGAATGAAAATCTTTTTGTGAAGCTGAATGGAAGCGTGCGGGGACAGGATGTTTATGTGATCCAGACCACATCGTCGCCGGTGCATCGCAATTTGATGGAACTGCTCATTATGATCCAGACCCTGCGTTTGGATTCCGCGGCCCGTATTACGGCTGTGGTTCCGTATTTATGCTACGGCCGCTCCGATAAAAAAGATCAGCCGCGTGTGCCGATCACCGCGCGTTTGGTCGCCGACATGCTCGAAGTTGCAGGCGCAGATCGTTACATGACCCTCGACCCGCATGCGGGTCAGGTGCAGGGATTCTTCTCGATCCCCGGCGATGTGTTGACCGCCTCTCATTTGCTGGTGGGGCACATCAATCGAAACATGCGCCAGGATATGAAAGACCCGGTCGTGGTTTCTGTGGACCTCGGCTTTGCCAAAAAGGGACGCAACTACGCCGCAGATATGGATATGCCCATCGCCTTCATCGAAAAACGCCGTCACGGAAATGACGCCAACGCCGAAGCATTGACCCTCATTGGCGATGTCAAGGATCGCGATGTGATCATCGTGGATGATGAAGTGGATACGGGCGGCTCGATCGCACAGGCTGTGAATGTGGTCAAGAATAATGGCGCGCGCAATGTGTATCTCGCTTTTGTACATGCCATCCTTTCCCGCAACGGCGCGGAACGATTGGCCTCCCTGCCCATCAAGCACATCATCACGACTGACTCTGCTCCGCTTACTCCCGAAAAATGGAAATTTCTCGAAGGCCGCATCACCGTGCTTTCGGTCTCTGAACTGCTGGGTGAAGTGATCAAACGCGCCCACGAAGGCCGCTCGGTTGGAGAGATGTTCAACGAATAAACCTTCCTTATGCCCGAACTCCCCGAAGTAGAAACGTTTGCCCGCGCGCTGAAACCGGAATTGGTTGGCAGCACCATCCTCTCTGCCGATTTGCGCTGGGCGCGTACGCTTGCCATTCCTTCGCCTGCTCAATTTAGAAAACAGGTGGCTGGGCAAAAGATCGTGGATGTTTCGCGCCGCGCAAAATACCTCGTCATTCACCTGAAAGATTACAATCTCCTGATACATTTGCGCATGAGTGGAGATTTGGTCATAAGAACAGGTAAAATCAGGGCTGAAAAACACGACCGCCTGCTTTTACACCTTTCCGGTAACAAGACATTGGCGTTCAATGACACCCGCAAGTTTGGGCGTGTGTGGCTTACGGACCAGCCCGAAAAAATTCTTGGTAAACTCGGCCCCGAACCGCTCGAAAAGGATTTTACGGCGCGTTGGCTCTTTGAAAATTTACACACCCGCAAACGCCAGCTAAAACCGCTGCTTCTCGACCAATCTTTCATTGCGGGTCTCGGTAATATTTATACAGATGAATGCCTGCACATCGCAAAACTTCATCCGCTTGCATTATCGAATACCGTCAAGCTGGAACAGGCCGAAGCTCTTCATAAGGCGATCCGCGCCGTGCTCAAGGAAGGCATTCGCCGCAACGGTGCCAGCATAGATTGGGTGTATCGCGGCGGTGATTTTCAAAACCATTTTCGTGTGTACGATCAGGATGGCAAGCCCTGTCCTGTTTGTGGCACAACAATACAAAAGTTTACCGTTGGCCAGCGCGGTACGCATGTCTGCCCGAAGTGCCAGGTTCTTGAAAGGAAATAAATCATGGAACTCCAATTTGCAACAGTTACTTGGCCAGTGCCAGCCGTGATAGGCGTGGGTCTTGTGGTTTTGCTGATCGGCTTCTTTATCGGTTTTTTGGATTCGAATCTGCGCACGAACAAAAAAATAACCGCCGCTGAAGTGCAGGCGGAGGCCAAGATCAGAGAAGCTGAAAATAAGATGATCCTTGCAGCCCGTGAAACGGGTGAACAACAAAATGATGACCCCGGCTTGCTGCGTCTCAAAAAAGAAAACGCCCACTACTCGCTTGAAATGGATGGAAGGGTCGTTGGCAAACCCCTTTCGCCAGACGAAAAGCGGCGCTTGATCGAACTGATCACGATCTTTCGTCCGTGGCTTGATGGCGGACAGCCTTCCCAGCCTGCCTCTCAACTCGCCGCACCGACTCAATCCCAGCCGATGCCTGTTTCTGTTCAATCAACAGCGCCTCGTCCCATGCAGCCGATCATGACCGTTTCCGCAAAGGCGGAAGCCGATAAAGCGATACGGGCGATGAGCATTGTCAATCAGATCGATACCGTTTTACAGGCGCGCCTTGCAGACACCCCTCTTGAAAAAGCGGGCATTCGTTTGCAGGAATCCGCCGAAGGTGGTGTGGAAGTGATCGTGGGTCTGGAAAAATTTGCCACTGTGGACGATGTCCGGGATGCGGCGATCAAGAAAGAGATCCGCGCTGCCATCGCCGAGTGGGAAGAAAAATACGTACCTGGGGCGAGATAAAAAGACTATTCCCTCTTATATCGAGCCGATAATACCGGGCAATTCCCGCTTTCGGCGATCTCTGCGGTCACATTGGGCGCATAAAGCTGTCGCAATGCATTCGTGCTGTATGGCGATCCCATGCACAGTAAATCGTATCCACCCTCCTTGATCTCAGACAATATCTCCTCGACCACATTGCCTTGACGCGCTTTTACGCTGGCAGTTAACCCGTCATCTTTTGCCACGCTCAACGCCTCGCGCAGACTCCGCCCAATGGGGGTATCTGTCTCTGTCAGGTTTTTCCAGTTCTCGCGGACGATCCGAGCGGTGGGGTAATCCAGGTCCATTGGCGGAACAATATGGAGCAAGGTGACTTCTGCACGGCTTTTCATCGCCATCTGCATGGCAATGTGTTCTGCGGTAACCTCATATCCAAGCCCGCCGATGCAGATCAATATCTTTTTCAGCGGAAGTTTTGATTCAGGCACATATAGGATCGGCTGTTCGATCTCTTCCATTAAATGACGAATGGAGCGCCCCGTCAGCAGGCGGCGGATCTGTGGACGTCCCAGTGGGCCGAGTACAACGATGTAGTCACCCTGACGAGCTTTTTGCGGGATGACATCTTCTGCATTGCCATTTTCCACAAGCAGGTCATATTCCACTTGATTTTTCTTGAATAATTCAATGGCACGCTCGAACACATCTTCAAGCGGATTATGGTCGTCAATGGCTGCGGGATTTAATTTTTCATTCACACCCAGTAAAGTAATTTTGGCATTGATATTTGAAGCAAGCCAGATGCCATATTCAATGGAAGGCCAGGTTCCTGTGAATCCGTTGGTTGCGATTAATAAGTCAGGTGTCATAAGATATCCATTTAGCGAAATAAGAATACGCCCAAAACTCCTGCGCCAAGCAGGACCAGGGGCGAGGGAATTTCAAACCATAGAGCAACGGCGCTTGCCGCTGCGATGAACAATGTTCGTCTATCGATTTTCTTGGTCTGGCCCACATGGAAAAGCTCCCAGGCCACCATGATGATCAGCGCGGCAATTGCCGGGCTCATGCCTTTTACAAATCCCTTAAGCCAATCTTCCTGTTGAAAACGCTGAAGGATGGATGCCACAGCCAGCATCATGACGGTAGGAGGCAGCACCGCGCCAAGCAAAGCGGTAAATACACCGGGGATTCCGCCTGCTGCGTAACCAACAAACATCGCAAGTTTTAGCGCTTCGCTTCCCGGTAATACGTTGGAAAAACCAACCGCTTCAACAAATTGCTCCTCGCTCATGACCTTGCCGACGGCTTCCTTGTAAAGCAGGCCGACCGATGCTGGGCCGGATGGCGAAAGCAGGTTTACTTTCAGGAACATCCATAACAGACTGATCCAGACAGAGAATTTTGATTGATTCATGATGAAAGTAGAAAGATTCCAACAAGGCCAGCCAGGATTACAATGACCCGCTCGGGCGCTTTGAACCACATGGCAAGCAGGCTGACGATGCCAATCCCCCAGCCGACGAGACCGGTCTCCCCGCCCTTTTCAAATATTTTCCAGGCTGTAAAGACCATGAGGATTGAAATGGCCGGGGCAAGGCCTTCCACAAAATGACCCACCCAGGCTTCACGTCGCAGGCGATGGAGGATCATGGTTACACCTAGAATGATAAGCGTGGGCGGCAATATGGATGCGAGTAAAGCCACCAATCCGCCCGGAATGCCGGCAGCGGCATATCCGATGTACATGGCGAGTTGAAGTGCGTCACTGCCAGGTAATACTGAGGAAAATCCCACGGCTTGAATAAATTGGCTTTCGGTTACAAATCTGCCTATGGCTTCATGATAGAGTAACCCCACGGAAGCCGGGCCCGAGGTGCTGAGTAAATTGACTTTGATGAAAGTCCAGAAGAGTTGGGAGAGGATGTCCAAGGTTGTTAGATGTGTTAAGAAGTATTAAAGGGGGAGATTTTTTGTCTGCTTTTTTAGATTGTCTTATCGTTTCATACTATTATATGGTGGGGAAATTTTTCGAAGTGTATCATATTACCTGTGTTTGACGTATAATTTATTTAAGTATCGTGTGGGCGTTATGAACAATCAAACAGTCACACGTCCTTTGAAAGCATTTCTTTGTCACGCATCTGGGGATAAACCTCCGGTACGTGAGTTCTATAAGCGTTTGGTCTTTGAGGGGGTGGATGCCTGGCTGGACAAAGAAAAGCTTTTGCCCGGGCAGGATTGGCGGGTAGAGATTCCCAGGGCGGTACATGAGGCGGATGTTGTAATTGTTTTTCTTTCTAATAAATCGATTTCAAAAGAGGGATATGTTCAAAAAGAGATCAAATTTGCATTGGATATCGCCGAAGAAAAACCTGAAGGGACAATTTTCCTGATCCCGGCACGGCTGGAGGAGTGTGTTGTTCCGGAGAGATTAAGCCGATGGCATTGGGTGGACTTATATGAGGAAAACGGGTTTGCCCAATTGTTGCGTTCCTTAAAGTTGCGCGCCGATGCTGTGAGAGCCACCGTTGAGCCGTCGTCATACGAGGATACAGATAAAGAAGTTGAACACAAGTTGGAGCAATTATATACAGAGGGGTTGGCAGCCTTTTATACGGAGGAGTGGGACAAAGCCTGTCAGCGTTTTCAAATGATCTTGAGTGAACATCCAAACCATAAAAATGCGGCTGAAAAATTGACAGAAGCAGAAAAGCAGAGGAGCTTGGCAAAGTTATACGCTCAGGCAGCGCAGGGGCACAAGGCCGAAAATTGGTCAGAGACCATACAGGCATTGGAAGAGCTTTTGCAGAAATCCGCAGAATACAAGGATGCCGCGCAACTGCTCAGGAATGCGAAGAAACAAAAACGTCTCAAGGAATTATATGCGGAGGCCAAAGCATTGCACGCCGCGCAGAAGTGGCAGGCAGTGCTTAAGGTCTTTGAGCAGATTTTCTTGATTGAGCATTCCTATCCCGATCCCGATAGTTTGCTTGCCTCTGCGCGGAAGGAAGTCGCAGAACTGCAACGCCTTTCCAGTTTGAATGACCAATACAGCCTTGCCCTGCGTGGGATGGAGTCTGGGAACTGGTACGAAGCGCGCCGATTGTTGGAAACGGTACACAAATCCCAGACTGGATTCCTCGAAACAGAAAAATTGCTTAAGAGTGTGGAAAATCAGATCCTGAAGGTGGAGGAAACACGTAGACAGAACGACCAGATCAACACATTGTACGAACAGGCGCATGGATTGCTCCGCTCGAAAAAGTGGCGTAATGCTTTGGATAAAATGGAGGAGATCCGAAAATTGGATGATCAATTTCTGGATAAGGATGGTATCTCTGAAAAAGCCAAAAACGTACTTACGCTTGAAGAGCAGGATGCGCAGCGACAAAATGAACTGGCGGCAATGTACGCTGAATCAGCTCGGTTGTTGAAAGAGGGAAAATATCAGGAAGCGCTGGATAAGTGGCAGGAAGTAAAGACGGTTGATCCGAAATATCCAGACAGGCAGTGGGTGCAGAGAACGGCGCGGAAAAAACTGTCAAGTATAGCCAGACCGGTGCGGGCAAAATTCCGTTACACGATCATCGGCTCGAATTCGATAAAAATCGTGAGTGTGATTTTGTTTTTCTCCCTTCTTGGCGCAGGTATGATTGCGTTATCGAAAAGTTCCGCCGATTCTACATCACTCATGAGGGATAATTTCAATTCCATTCTTTATAACGGCAGTTTCAATCACAATAAATGGACGGAGCAACCCCAAAATCCCAAGAAAGTTTTTTACCAACAAGGTGGACGGCTGGTTCTGAATCAACCGGAAAGAGATATTGCAAGTTTTTTGTTAGTTAAAGATTTTGAATTCTCCACAACAAGTATTACTTTGATTCAAGCTGATTTAATGGTTGACACGATTGAGGATAATGCTTCAATTCAGTTACATGCTTTAACGACAAGAGGAAGGTTTATCTGTGGATTGCAAGCTTCAATTAGGCATTGTTTTTATGAAAGCAATTACGGCGGTCCTGTAACACAAATCAAAACCGTTTATTCTCAAAATAACGGATGGCATACCTTTTATATTGAAATAAACCCGTTCACTCATATGGCGTTTTTTCATATTGACGGTGATCAAGTTGGTTCAAGTGTTCTTGCAGCAGATGAGCAGTTGACAGGTGTGATTATCGGTGTATGGAATTCTACCGGGTTGCCTGCAAAAGGCTATATTGATAATGTGAGCATCGAAACCCGCGGTTCGCCGTAACTTTTACGTAATTACCGCGCCTTCCATTTTCAAGAGCCATTCCTTTGTCTTCAGCCCGCCTTTGCCGCCGTAGCCGTGGAGTTTGCCGTCTTTGCCGATGAGGCGGTGACAGGGGATGACGAGCGGCATGGGGTTTGTGGCGTTGGCGCGGCCCACGGCGCGGTAGGCGTGCGGATGTCCGATCTGCACGGCGACATCGGCGTAGGTGAGTATTTCTCCATAGGGGATGGCATATACAGCCTGTAATGCTTTTTGTTGAAATGGTTTTAAAATCCCCCAATCGATCTCAAAGGTGAAATCACGGCGTTTGCCTTTGAGATATTCCCCCAGTTCTTTGACATAGGGATGGATCACTTTTTGATTTTGTTCCACTGTCGCTTTCAGTCGGAACAGATGTTGAATCAGTTCGGGCTGAGAGTCTGCCCATTCAACAGCGACCAGCCCCAGGTCGGAGGCGGCGATGCGTAAATCTCCGAGGGGAGTGTTGTTCAATTCACCAAGATAAATTTTTAGGGGAGAGAATGTCATTGTGTCGTCCTCCAAAAGAAAAAGCTAAAAGTGTTTGCATTCCTGTTAATTGTCGGACAATCGTAGGGCAAGCGTAGGTCAGGCGTCAAGTACGTTTTTAGCAACCATGATAAATTTACATTCGTAAGGTGATTTCTCTTCTCCTCCTTTACCAAGAGAACCGCGGTCGGCGTCCGCGGTTCTCGTATTTAACGAGATACTGGCAGTATAATTGTTTCATCAAATTCCTGCGAGGTATATATGCCCATTCAAATCACAATCATTGGCCTTGGTCAAATTGGTACTTCAATGGGGCTGGCGCTCGCGGCCCATAAAAATTCCATTCTGCGGGTGGGACACGATAAAAAAGCGGATCTGGAACGCGAAGCCCAGCAAAAAGATGCAATCGACAAGGCGGAGCACAACCTGCCCACCGCTGTGCGCGACGCGCGGATCGTGGTGCTGGCAATGCCTGTCAGTCAAGTGCGCGAGACGTTGGAGTTCATCGCTCCCGATCTACAGGAAAACACTGTAGTGCTCGATACTTCGCCTGTAAAATCGAATGTGGCGAAGTGGGCGAAGGAATTACTACCCGAAGGGCGATATTATGTGGGATTGGCCCCGGCAATTAACCCTGTTTACATGCACGACTTCCAATTCGGTCAGGCCGCAGCGAAAGCTGATCTGTTTGCGAATGGCTTGTTCCTCATCGACGCACCCTACGGAACCCCTGAAGAAGCGGTGACCACGGCTGTGGATTTTGTGCGCCTTTTGGAAGCGCTGCCTTTGCTTGCCGATCCCATGGAATCAGACGGATTAATGTCCACTACGCATATTTTGCCGCAGCTTGTAGCGGCTTCATTATTGAATGCCACGGTTGACCAGCCCGGCTGGCTGGAAGCCCGCAAAGTGGCTGGCCGTGCTTATGCAACTGTGACTGCAGGGCTGGCCTATCAGGACGAAATCGATTCGCTGCGGATCTCCTCCCTACAAAACCGCGCAGGCATGATCCACGCATTGGATGTGATGATCGCGGCGCTGCGTGGTTTCCGTGATGACATTGAAAAGGAAGATGATGACGGGGTTGCTGCCCGCCTCGAAGCTGCGCTGGAAGGACGTCAGCGTTGGTTGAGCGAGAGAGTCTCTGCGGATTGGACAAGGGGTGCCCGCTCCGAAGCAGTAGATATGCCAACCTTCTCCGAAAGATTTTTTGGCGGCATGTTTGTAAAGAAACACACCAAGAAATGAGTTGTTATTGTTACATCGTTGAATGTTCTGATGGAACCTATTACACCGGCTGGACGACTGACCCTGAAAGACGCGTTTCGCAGCACAATAAAGGCGTTGGCGCAAAATACACGAGCACCCGCCGACCTGTGAAACTGGTCTACCTCGAATCTCAACCCAATCGTACCGAAGCCATGAAGCGCGAACTTGCGATCAAGCGAATGAAGCGGGACCAAAAGGGAAGGTTAATCGAGACAGGAAAAATAAATAGTAAGCAATAAATGAAAAAAGGCCCGGGATATTCTCCCAGGGCCTTAATTTTTTAATTGCTCGACGACCCAACTACTATCCTGTAAATAACGGCAAATGTCCCAGCGATATGATGTGCATCCACTGGGCGCGATCGCCTTCAGTGAGAATGGCGGCTTCGGCGACCACATTCGCATCCACTTTATCAAGGATTATGCGCATGCCTTGCAGTGTCGAGCCTGTACTGATGACATCATCCAAAATAATAACCTTTTTGCCTTGAATAAGTGTGCGGTCTTTCTCGTCCAAGATCAGAAGCTGCGGCTGGCCGGTGGTGATCGAAAGGGTTTCCGCTTTGAGCGCATCGCCCATGTAAGGTTTATAGGTTTTGCGCAGGATCACATACGGTTTTTTCGTTTCAACTGAAAGCGCATACGCCAGCGGAATCGACTTTGCCTCTGCAGTTACGAGAATGTCGTAATCAACATCCTCAAGTTTTTTTCCAAGCTCGCGTGCACTGGCCTGTACCAGTTCGGTGTCGCCGAGAATATTAAGAATGGCGATCCGCAATCCGGGCTTGATCTCGAACAATGGTAATTCACGCTTGATACCTGCGATCTCAATTGAATAGGTGTCATGAGTCGTCATGGATTTCCTCTTGATGGGAATGATTTTTTGCACGCGAAGTTTATCATAACTCCACATCGAAACTGAAATAATCGGGCATAGAAAATTTGTGCTATACTTTGCCCATGCCAGTCACTCGCGCTTCCGAAATCGGAAATTACCTCTATTGCCGCCGCTCCTGGTGGTATCGCAAAAAGGGATTTGAATCAGCGAACCAGGCTGAGATGGCCGCCGGGACGGAACTACATCACAGGCATGGGCGCAAAGCCCTCGCCTCGTCTCTCTCGCGGACCTTTGGCCTGATCCTGTTTCTAGGGGCATTGATCCTGCTCGTGGCATATTGCACTGCACAGTTATAAATTCATCGGAGAATCATGTCTGACTTGCTAAACCGCCTTGCCTATCTACAAACCCGGCGCGACCGAACGCCCAATCTCGATCTGGCGCGTGACCTTGCTGCGCGCAACGACAAGGCGGGCATCCGTGAGATCGCGCAAAACATGTGGAACGAAAACAAGAACATTCACTGGGACTGCATCCACGTCATGTATGAGATTGGCATCATCGATCCTGAACTCATTGCGCCCTACGCCGAGGATTTCATCAAGCTGTTGAAAAGCAGACACAACGATATGGTCTGGGGTGCCATGACCGCGCTGGCTGAAGTGGCGAAAGTCAGGCCCGATATCATCTTCAATCATTTGGATGACATCAAAAAGGCCAGAGATGAAGGCTCGGTTATCACTATCGATAATTCCGTCTCCGCGCTGGCGCACACCGCCGCAGCAAATGACGAGTACAACAAAGCCATTTTTCCATACCTGCTCAAGCACTTATCGACCTGCCGCCCCAAGGAAGTTCCGCAGCATGCAGAGAGAACGCTGCCTGCTGTGAATGAATCCAACAAGGATGATTTCATCAAAGTCCTCAGGAAAAGAAATGACGATCTTTCCGGCGCGGCATTTACCCGTCTGGGTCGTATCATAAGGCTGGCTGAAAAAATCTAAACTTCATTGGTCACTAAAAAATGCTTTATCTGGCTCTTGCCCTCTTTATCTTTGCCCTGTTCTTCTTCCGCAAATCCTCGATTCAGCGGAAGGAAGCGGGCTTGCCCGGCGGCCGCATCATCTATACGGATACACGCGGCTGGGGCAAAGTGGAGAAACCCCTCTTTTACCCGGCACTCGAGTTGACAGGCAAGCCTGATTACCTCGTCGAAAAGAATGGGCAGATCATCCCCGTGGAAGTGAAATCTGGCCGCGCACCGGAAGCGCCGTATGATTCGCATATTTATCAACTTGCGGCATATTGTCTACTCGTGGAAAAAACATACGGGAAGCGTCCGCCGTATGGGATCATCCATTACGAGAACCGCGATTTCGCTGTGGATTACACCCACGAACTGGAAACCGCTCTGATCGATCTTCTGGGAGATATGAAAGTGGACGAACACAAGCATGATGTTGCGCGCTCACATGAACAAGCCGGACGTTGTGCAAAATGCGGTTTCAAGAATATTTGTGACCAAAGCCTTGCCTGAAACCAGGGATACGTTGTGAGATTACAAAAGGTATAATTTCGTTATGCCATCCTTCCTGCCAAAACATCCTGTGGTCACGGCTTATCCGAAAATGCCTGAAGCTTTTGCTGAAGCCGAAGCGATGGCAGCCTTCCTCAAAGAGAGAGGAATCGAGGCACCTTGCAGCTCCTTGTATGATGAAGAACTCCGCAAGCGTGTAAAAAAAGGCGAGTTCGATATGCTCATCGCCGTTGGTGGGGATGGCAGTGTCCTGCGGGCGGGTCATTTGTGCGCTCCCAGCGGTGTGCCGATCCTCGGTGTAAATCTTGGCAGGCTGGGTTTTTTGATCCAGATCGATCGCAAGGAATGGCGCGAGTATTTTGCAAAACTATTCAATGGCGAAGCGTGGATCGAGAATCGCATGATGTTGCGCGCTGAACACATCCGTGTGGGTGAAAGCCTCGGCAGTTCCAATGCATTGAATGAAGTCGTCGTTGCACGCGGACAAAACCTGCGTCCCGTGCGCCTGACCGCTTCGGTGGATGATCGTCGTCTCACCAGCTATGTTGCAGATGGGTTGATCGCCTCCACTGCGACAGGTTCCACAGCGTACGCTCTTGCAGCAGGCGGGCCCATTCTTCCGCCTGAGTTACGTAATATTTTGCTTGTGCCCATTGCGCCGCATCTCTCTGTGGATCGTGCAGTGGTTTTGTCGGAAGGCTCCTCGGTTAGCATTGTTGTGAAAAGTGAAAATTCGGTTCTCAGTGTGGATGGTCAGCCGCCGACACCGTTGATGGAAGAAGACCAGGTGAAAGTGACCGCTGCGGATGTCACCGCGCAATTTGTCCGCTTTGGTGATCCTGGTTATTTTTATCGCAATATCACAGCGCACATGAATGAAAATTCTTTAGGATTTCCACGATGACCAATATAGAGAATAATCCAGCTGTCACCTATTGTTATGCCCACCCCGGCCGTGAGACGGGTTTGCGCTGTAAACGCTGCGAAAGACCGATCTGTGCCTCGTGTGCACAGCGCACGCCCACTGGGTATCTGTGCAAGGATTGCGTCAACCAGCATCAGAAAATATTCAACACCGCCGTTTGGTACGATTATCTGATCGTGTTCTTTACATCGGCAACTCTTTCGGGGCTGGCCGCGGTTGCCACGATTATCATTACATCCATTATCTGGGGCATCTTTATTATTGTGCTTGCCCCGCTTGCGGGTTCGATGATCGCCAACGTCACACGCCGTTTTGTGAAAAATCACCGCTCGCCCGCTTTGAATTACACGCTGGTGGCAGGCATGATCGTTGGCACACTTCCTGTTTTGTTGATGAGCGGCCTGCCCGCTTTGTTTGTCATGCTTTCCGGGGGCACGGATGTGATGAGTGGAATATCCTTTTTCTCGCCCGTGCTCTGGCAGATCGTTTATCTTGTCATCGCCACACCGCTGGCATATTCCCAATTCTCAGGTCTGGTCTTTAGACAATAGCCTATGCTCACTGAACTTCATATCCAGAATTTTGCCATTATAGATAAACTCGATCTGCGTTTTGACTCCGGCCTGATCATCCTCACGGGTGAAACAGGTGCGGGCAAATCCATCATCCTCGACGCGGTGGTCATGCTCATCGGCGGCAAGGCAGATACAACCTTTGTGCGCACTGATTCAGACGCCGCATTTGTTGAAGCGGTGTTCCAGCTCAAAGGTCCAGAAAAAGAAGCGGTGATTGAAGTCCTCACCCGCGAGGATCTGTTGGATGATCCGAATTATGTAGTGCTGATGCGCGAGATCCGCAAGGAGGGACGCAGTGTGGCGCGCGTGAATGGCCGCACGGTCAATGTCGGTTTGCTGCGTGAACTTGGCGCATTGTTGATCGACATCCACGGACAGGCGGAACATCTCTCGCTGCTCGATCCCCGCGCACACCTCGGCCTGCTCGATCGCTACGCGGAAGTTGCAAAGCCCCTCAGCGATTATCGCCAGAGCTATCAATCCTTGCTTGGATTGCGCCGCGAACTTTCTGAGTTACGAAAAGCGCAATCGGATGCGGAACGCCGCACCGAAATGCTCACATATCAGGTGGAGGAAATTGAACTGGCCCACCTGAAAACTGGCGAGGACGAGGAATTGCGCAAGGAACGTGACCGTTTGGCGAATGCCGAGTCTCTGGCGCAAAATGCCCAGGAGGCGCTGGCTGTCCTCGATGAAGGTTCGCCTGAAACACCTGCCGCCACCGACCTGATCGGTCAGGCCGCACAGGCATTGGCCGCCCTCGCAAAGATTGACCCTGAACAAGCCGAGCTTGCGAATCAGGCTGAACTCATGCTCGACACGATCTCGGATGTCGTTCATGGCTTGCAGAATTATCTTGAAGAGATCGAATTCAACCCCAAAAGACTCGATGAAGTGGAAGAACGGCTTGACCTGATCCACTCACTCACACGCAAATATGGCGGCAACATTCCTGCGGTGCTTTCCTATGGCGCTGATGCCCGTAAACAGTTGGAAACCCTAACGGGCGCGGTAGAACGTATCAACGAATTGGAAATGCAGGAAGCGAAACTGCTCGAAAAACTCGCCAAACATGGCGGCTCGCTTTCTGAAAAACGCAAATCTGCGGCGATCACAATGGGCAAGGGAATCGAAACCGAACTCGCCGATCTCAGAATGGAAGCGGCCCGCTTCGGTGTGGACTTCCAAACCAAACCCGATGTGAACGGTATTCCCATGCCTGATGGTACGCGTATCGCGTTCGATCAAAATGGTTTTGATCGCGTTGAATTCCTGATCGCGCCGAATCCCGGTGAAGGCCTCAAGCCGCTGGCAAAGATCGCCTCCGGTGGTGAGACCTCACGTTTAATGCTCGGCTTGAAGAACGTGCTGGCCCGTGCCGATCAAGTTCCATCTCTTATTTTTGATGAGATCGATCAGGGCATTGGCGGACGTGTGGGCATGGTGGTCGGTCAGAAACTTTGGAATCTTTCGCGTTCGCACCAGGTCTTTTGTGTCACCCATCTTCCCCAACTCGCTGTTTTTGGTGACCAGCATTATCAAGTTCAAAAGCTTGTGGATAAGGGCCGCACATTGACACGCGTGGAAAACCTCGAAGGCGAACCGCGCCTGCTCGAACTTTCGCAAATGCTTGGCGAAGTGGGGGAAGGTACATTGCGTTCCGCGCACGAATTGCTGCAAACCGCGCGCCAAATGGTCAAGAGTACGAAAAAATAAATCGTCTACACAAGGCAACAAAACATCCCGCAGGTTCGTTTGGGTCTTTCGACCCAACAAGCCTGCGGGATGTTCTTTTTGACGATTAAATTAAATGATGAGCGCCAGGGTGAGGGGGGCACCCTAGCGCTCATCATTGACAATATTACTACTGGCTTTTATTTTTTGCAAGGGCTTGCGCATTAAATTTCCATAAGAGATTTATAAGCTTGTGCCCCGAGTAGGAATCGAACCTACATCTAAGCCTTAGGAGTGCTTTGTTCTATCCGTTGAACTATCAGGGCGATACTGGAATTATACACAAAAGGTTAAAATATATCCATGCGCCGAATCTTCCTCCTATTCTTCCTGCTGGTCACAGCATGTTCACAGCCCGCTTCTCAAACAGCGACGGCACTTCCAGTCAGCACGCTTGCACCCACGATGCCTCCTGCCGAAGTGCCCACGGCAACGGTTACGCCGATTCCGATCCCTGCGCGTGAAAAATATACGCTCAACACCTTCATCGATTACGACCTTCACTTCATCGATGTGGCTGAAACCATCGTCTACCCGAATCACACAGGGCAGCAGCTTACCTCCCTCACGCTTGCCGTTGCTCCGAATTTTTGGCCGAACTGTTTTTATGTCATGGAAATAAAAGTGGATGGGGCTGCGGTTACGAATTACACCCTCAACCTTAATCGACTCGACATTCCGCTTCCGACTCCGCTCGAACCTGATTCCGTTTCGACAGTGTCTCTGCGCTATAGCATCTTCCTCCCTTACATGGACCAGGTCAACAGTCAACGCGCGCGCATCTTTGGGTACAGTGAAATTCAAATGAATCTCGTGAACTGGTATCCATTCATTGCGCCGTTCAAGGATGGCGACTGGGTCATCCGCGAACCGTGGTCGCATGGCGAATATCTCGTGTATCCCATTGCGGATTTTGAAGTCAACGTGAAATTTGCAGATCCGCAGACCGCCCCCGTCATTGCCACCAGCGGATTCGCCGAACCAAATGGTGAGTTCACACGCTATACATTAACTGCTGGGCGTGCTTTTGCGATCTCCGCCAGCCGTGATTTTCAGGTATCCACTACGCAGGTGGGCGAGACGACCGTTTATAGCTACTATTTTCCCATTTATAAAAATGCGGGCGATGCCGCCATGCTGACCAGCGCGCAGGCCATTCAAGTCTTCTCGCAGATGTTCGGGCTGTATCCGCACAAAACGCTTTCGATCGTCATCGCTGATTTTCAAGACAGCATGGAATTCTCTGCGCTGTATTTTCACAGCCGCAGTTTCTATAACCTGTATGACGGAAGCCCGCAAAGTTACCTGATCGCCGTGGCCGCGCACGAAACGGGACATCAATGGTGGTTCGATCAGGTCGCGAACGATCAGGCGCAGGAACCCTGGCTGGATGAATCCCTGACCACCTATTCGGAAGCGATCTATTATGAAGCTGCGCACCCCGATGCGCTGGCATGGTGGTGGACGAATCGCATCGATTTCTTCGAACCGTTCGGGGAGATCGACATCCCCGTGTACGAAGGCCAGAATGCTGACACGTATAAATACATTGTCTATTTCAACGGCGCACATTTTATGAAAGACCTGCGCGGACGTATCGGCGATGAAGCCTTCTTCGCTTTTCTGCAGGATTATTACAACCAGGGACGAGAGAGGATCGTCTCAGGCGATGATTTCTTCCGTATTCTCGACACACATACCGATGCAGATTACTCTGACATTGTGAGCGAATATTTCAAGAACAGATGAAAAGGAAAATAGAAAATGAAGCCCAACCTTATCAAACCCATGCTGGCGATCATCGCCGCTCCCGTTTTTTCGGCGATCCTATCCTTCATGAAGTTCGTACCTGCTCCGCCCAATCAGGGACTTGCTTCCTTGTTGTATTTGCCGATCTGCATGCTGGGACTCCCAGTCTGCATTTTGCTTGGGCTTCAAAAGAAGTTGTTAGGTGTAAGGCTGCTGGCCGGGCTGGTGCTGGCGTTCATTTTCCCGTTCATCCTTTTTATTCTGATCAATCCGTTGTGGATGCCGAGCAGTATGTCTACTTGTAAACAGATCGAATCGCCGGGCGCAATGGCCAGGTATGAGTGTGTGGATACATCGAGCGATGACATGAGCTATCGCCGCGAGTTTATTGTGGAAGGATTCGATGGTTGGCCGGTCATGCGGATCGTTGAGGATTAGGCGCTGACTCTGTCGAAAATACAGAAGCAGTTATCAGCAGAGTCTGAAGCGATGTTGGGGTGAAGATAAAAATCAAAGAGGCGGTCCATCTTATTTGAGATGGGCCGCCTCTTTGTAAGTCATTTTGAAAAATGATTATGGTGCGAGGTTAAATGTCCTCACGAGGAAGACTGCCATCTCGGCGCGGCTGACCAGCTGACTTGGACAATAGTTACCGTTGCCGCAGCCAGCCGTGATGCCCTCGGCAGCGAGTTGTTCGATCCACGCGGCCGCCCAGTAATCTGTGGGTACGTCGGAAAATACGCCAGTTGCGGGCGGCGGGGTATGGGCGGAGCCGTATTTTGCGCGCAGGAGGAAGATGGCCATTTGGTCGCGGGTGACGTAATCGTTGGGGCAATACAGGTCGGGGCCGCATCCGGCCGTGATGCCATCGGCGAAGAGCTGTTCGACCCATGCGGCAGCCCAATAATCAGCGGGGATGTCGGTGAAGACCGTGCCTGTTGCGGCAGGTGGATTGTAGGCCGCACCATTCATGCCGCGTTCGAGGAAGACCGCCATTTCTGCGCGGGTGACCGGGGCATCGGGGCAGAAGGTCAGTGGATTTGTTCCGCAGCCGCTGGTAATGCCTGCGGCGTACAGGGTTTCGATCCAGCTTCGAGCCCAATGATCGGAAGGCACATCGGCGAAAAGGCTTGAAGAATATTCGTCTGCGCCGATATCGCAGCCTGCGCCTTGCGGACGAAGGTCGCCGGAGAAATCGTCGACGGGCGCGCTGGCGCAATTCGCTGTGTCAATGGCGGGCGAACCGGAGAGCAGCCTGTATTCTGAAACAGAAGTGCCTGAAAGCTGCGGATCGATGAATATGGAATGGGCATCGTTGCCCGTGGCGGATTGATAAGCAGCAAAGCCCTGATGAAAGGTGTTTTTCCATTGCCATTCACTGCCGTCAATTCCGGCGGGGGCGAAGTAAAGGTTGTAATCCACCACATTGTTTTGATTTTGAGTGTATGGATTGGTGATGAGCCAGCTTTGTGAATTGGCGAAGAAGATATTGTTCTGGATGATGTTGTTGCGGGTGTCGAATTGAATCCATAGTTCGCCGTTGCCATCCTGATTCGAATCGTTCCCGAAGAAGGTGTTGTTGACGATGGTGGAGTTTTCGGTGCTGCCACGCTGGGTGTCGTATCCGCCCATGGCCAGACCGGCAATATGATTGTAGTAGATCAGGTTGTTGCGCACGGTGATCTCACTGGTGGCGCGGCCCTGATGCTCGCTGGCGATCTCGATACCGATATTGGACATGAAAACCTGATTGCGCTCGATGACGATACGCGTGCCGCCATCTACATAAATGGCTGCCGCGCTTTGAGAGCCGCCATAGGCGGGATTGGTGATCGTATCAATGGCATAGATTACGTTATCGCTGACCACACCATCCCGTGCCTGATCGTAGGCAGAGTTGGGTGAGACGCCTTCAAAACCGATAAAGTCCATGCCGATGTTGTCGCTGTAGCTCACGGTGTTGTTTGTAACGGTGAAAATTTCAACATTCCCGTTGAGGACCATCGCTTCGCTGTTGCCGAGTTTCAGGTCATGCAGGTTGTTGCCCTGGATCAACAGGTCATGGATGGATGCCGGGGCGGCGCTTCCATACACCGCGAGGCCGTGGGCATTGCCGTTCGCGCCTGCAAGTGTTTCGATGTGATGGATGTTGTTGTTGAGGATCTGGATATGATGAGATGCGCCGGTGACGAAGATGCCCATCGGCGTGGCACCTGCCTGATTTGTAGAGTAGTTGCGGATCTCAAATCCGTTCAGGATAATGTAGCTTTGATCCTGGATCAAGAAGCCGATATCCCCGGCGGTGGATGCAAATCCGCTGCCATCAAGAATGGCGGTTTCGCCGGTATAGCTTTGAAATGTAATATGTCCATTGGCTGCGGAGCCCGATACGTTGATGAAGACCGCCTCGTTATAAATTCCACCGCGGACCTGCACAACATCACCGGCGGTCACTGAATCAGCTGCGTGTTGAATGGTGCGCCAGGGCTGGTCTTGTGTTCCGGGGTTGCCGTCATTTCCGCTGGTGGCAACATAATAGGTTTGGCCCGCGGCTTGCACTGAGGTGACCGGGGCACCGATAAAAAAGCTGGTCAGTATCAGAAGAACGAGAAACAGTGAAAATGCCGAACGTGAACTGTTGCGCATGGCTATTTCCTTTCTAAAGTGGCTGATGAATAAATGGAAACTTGAAGGATTGTAACAAACAAACGCAGGTATCTCGCTGTGAAGAATCTCTTTTGAGCTTAAAAAACTCACCCCGTAGTCAATTCTGCGGGGTGAGTTTTTTGGTGTTCGATTGAATTATTTACGATGATTGTCTATCTTGTCGAAAGTTGCGCCGAAGATGTAGCGATTTCCGTTGAGCATGTCCTGCGGGAAACCCAGATCGATCTGACTGACGGTGTCGAGCCGCTGGTATTGTTCCTCGGTCAGTTTCCAATCGATGGCGTCGAGATTATCCTTTAATTGTTTTGCGCTGCGCGCGCCAAGGATGGGAATCATCTGTGCCACGGGATTCTGCCTGACCCAATTGATCGCCACCTGTGACATGGGTTTGCCTGTTTCCTGCGCGACGGATTGCACTTCCTTCACGATGTTCTGAGATTTTTCTCTTAACTTTAATTTCTTCTGATCGATCCTGGTGGAATCTTTTATTTTTTTCAGGAACTTGCCCGTTAAAATGCCCGCTTCCAGCAGACCCCACGGCAGAACCGCCATGTCCCAATGAGCAGCCATCGGAATGATGGAGCGTTCCACGGCGCGGTCAAGCAGCGAGTAGGGCACCTGCATTCCGATAAAACGCGACCAGCCCATTAATTCTGCGCGTGTATTTGCTTCCGCCACGATGTAGGCAGGTGAATCGGAAAAGGCCACGTAATTCACCTTTCCCTGGCGGACCAGATCGTCGAGCCCGCGCAGCACTTCCTCCACAGGCGTCATGTAATCCCACATGTGCAGATAATAAATATCAAGGAAATCCGTCTTCAAGCGTTTGAGGCTTTTTTCCACCGACTTCATCATGTTCTTGCGGCTGTTCCCGCCGCCGTTCGGGTCGGTATTATCGGGCTTTGTCAATGTGTACTTGCTTGCGACCACAAAATGATCGCGGTTCGTCTTCAAAAGATCGCCGAGAAATTCTTCAGCAGTTCCATCTGTATAATTGACAGACGTATCGATAAAATTCCCGCCCGCGTTGGCGAACAGGTCGAACATCTTTTTACTCTCAGCTTTGGATGCTCCCCAGCCCCAGGTCTCGCCGAAGGTCATCGTGCCCAGACAAAATTCCGAAACGCGTAATCCGCTGTGACCAAGTAGTTTGTAACGCATGGCTCTCTCCTGTGAAATTTTTTGTCAGTATAGCATGGCGGGATATTTATTCGCCCCTACCGTAGAAGGGATTGTACCGCTCCCTGCGATTTACATATAAAACTCTAATTTGCGCAGTGAAAAGTCCGTGCTAAAATTTTTCTGTGAACACAACCCGACCACCCTGCTAAGTTAAAACCGAATCAACAGTTCACAAGACCCACTTTCAGCGGGTCCGTTTTACATTCCCTGTAACTAAAAACAAACCCACCCCCGATGATCTCGACGGTGCCTGACCCACAAAGGGCCGTCTGTTTTCACGCGCCCGTGATCCTCCAACTCCAACCTGTCTCTATTCAACCCTTTAGACAGATTGGAGATTTCACATGGAAACAATTCGGGGCAAAGTGTCCCATAATTTGGATTTGACTGACTTTTATGCACGGCTTGCAAATTACGATCGCATCACACTGGACCTGGGTACGGGTGACGGCAAATTTGCATTTTGCCACGCTGACAATTTTCCCAACCACTTCGTCATCGGCGTGGACTCGTGCCGCGAGAACCTGCACGAACATTCGCGTGCCAAACTGCCGAACCTGCTCTACATCATTGCCAGCGCGCAATCCCTGCCGCAAGAACTGCGCGGACTCGTTTCGCACATCACCATCAACTTTCCGTGGGGCAGTCTGCTCGAAAGCCTGTTGAATGGTGATGATAGACTCCTGCGTGGTTTGGAGTCTGTTGCAGGTTCATCGGCTGCGTTGGATGTCCGCTTGAATGGTGGCGCACTTGCCGAACAAGGTTGGAGTCTTGAATATGGTGCGGAACGCATCTTTGAGAATCTCACCTCGGCAGGCTGGAATCTTCACAAGCCTGAGATGCTGGATTCGCATGTCTTGCGCTCTTTTCCCAGTACCTGGGCGAAACGCCTTGCCTTTGGCCGCGATCCACGTGCAATTTACTTGAGCGGTTGTCTGTAAAAAAGCAGATCATTTTCGCGCACCATGCGGACAGTGTATTGACGCTTATCAGAGTTGACGCGGGTAGATGTTAATCTACCCGCGTTTTACACATTACATACAGTTACTGAGGTGGTTGAACGAGCCCGGAAGAATTTCCGTCCTGGGTAAAAAAATCTACAACAAAGACATGGAACGTTCCGTTGCCGCAATCCACCTTCCATTCTTCCTGCCATGAACCTTCAGCATTTGGCTGGGATATCACTGTAATTTCAGTAGTATCCACTTGTGGAGCCGGGCAATTCGCTTCTTCGTAGTAGATGGGAATCTGCGACCATACAAATTCACGCGCCCTTTTATCTCCCAGCCCGCCTTCCGGCGCTTGGCTAAAAGGTGTGAACGGAATCGGAACATTGGGACTGTTGGGGTCATCTGGATTCACTGGAATCTCAAAAACTTCCTGAGCCTCATCTACAACTCCTTTTACTGCTACATAGGCTTGGTAGCCATAATAGCCACCTATCCCCAGCGCAAGACAACAACAACCGAAAAGGATTATCACGATAATGGAAATTATTAAATTTCGACTCGAACTTCTATCTTCACCAATAGCGGAATTCTGTGGGTCGGTATACATTAGCAATTATCTCCTGTAAATAAAATTTATATGCATTATTCTCAAAAAGAAAAATAAATCAATACCCCCATTAGGATGAAAACCCCCGCCTCGCTCTCACCTTATCTTGCCTCTATTACAAAAAAGCGGATTCAAGCTGAGGCTTGAATCCGCAAAAATTTACTTCAATATTTTCGCCGCGTTCCGTCCCGCCGCGCCGCTGACTCCGCCTCCGCCGTGGACTCCGCTTCCGCAGAGATAGAGGTTATCAATGGGTGTTTTGTGATTCGACCAGCCTGGGATGGGTCGCATGAACAGGAACTGGTCGAGCATGAGTTGACCGTGGTTGAGGTCGCCTTCGGTGAGACCGTAGGTTTGTTCGAGGTCGAGAGGCGTTATCAATTTGCGATTTACGATTGACGATTTTAGATTGGGGAAGTATTCCGCAAGTGTATCGATTGCCAACTTCTCAACCTTCGAACCTTCCACCTGCCAACTGCTCTTCTTCAAAGCATACGGCGCGGATTGGAAATGGATACTCACCACATTGCCAGAAGTTGTCACTTCCAAATACGGCTTCTCGGAAATCTCGCCATACTTCGCGGCGTCGTAGGCGCGTTCGAGGTATTTGATGGATGGGGCGAGGACGACTGTCCCTTCGGGGATGCCGTGATTGCCATTCGTCTGCAAGTGGATTTTCGCCACCGAGCCGCGCATTTTGATGGACTGGGTGTGCCAGACGAATTCGGGCGGCAAATCCTGTGCGCCGACGAGTTTGAGCAGGGTGTGCTTCGGGTCTGCGGAGGAGAGGATTTGATTTGCAAGAATCTCTTCGCCATTTGCGAGGATGACGCCCTTCGCAATTTGACTTTCCACTTTGATACTTTTTACTTCTGCCTCGGTTCTAATTTCACCACCGAAGGATTTCACCGCATTCGCAAGCGCTTGTGTGATTTCGCCCGCTTTGCCAACATTGACATTCGCCAAGCCGCCGCGATTCATCCAGTTGTGGATGAGGGTGTAGCCTGTGCCTGCGCCCATCGGTCCGAGGGTGAAGCCGTGGATGCCGACGGATGCAATCGCTGCTTTGACCACGTCAGATTCAAAATATTCATCGAGCAATTCCTGCGCGGTCATCGGCAGGGCGCGGATGAAGTTGAGCATGTCTTTGCGACCCGCGAGTTTCAGTTCGAGTCCCAACTCCAGCAAGCCGTAGCCTTCGCGGATGTTGAAGTTCAGCGGCAGGCGCGGCATGATGGTGGCGTAGGCGGTGTCGAGAATGCTTGCGGCTTTATCCATGAAGCGGACAAATTCAGGGAAGCGCGCCGCGTCTTTTTCGGAGATGCGTTTGATGGACTCGGCGTCGAGGGTGAGGTGGTTGCCGTCTGCCTGGAGGGAGATGAATGGTTTTCGGACGGTATCAACTGTCAGCCCGTGTGAGGCGAGTTTCAGGTCTTTGATAATGTCGGGGCGCAGAGTCCCGCCTGCATAAATTGAATCCGCTTTGAAATCATCGCCGAAAGATTCTGTAACAACCGAACCGCCGACGATGGCGCGGCGTTCAAGCACCAAAACTTTTTTGCCTTGCTTGGCGAGATAGGCAGCAGCAACGAGTCCGTTATGACCTGCGCCGATGATGATGGAATCGTAGTGGCTCATTTCAAACCGTCCTTGAGAATTTCTTTTGCCGCCAACATGCCTGCCGCGCCCATGACGCCGCCGCCGGGGTGTGCGCCGCTTGCGCCGAAGTAGTAGCCTTTGAGCGGGGTGCGGAAGTCTGCCCATTGCGGGGTGGGACGCAGGAAGAAGATTTGGTGCAGCAGCAGTTCGCCGTGGAAGATGTTGCCGCCCGTGATGCCCGCGATGGCTTCGATGTCTTTCGGTGAGATGACCTGCATGCCGACGATGGCTTTGCGGATGTTCGGCGCGTATTGCTCGATGGTCGAGATGACCGCTTCGCCGAGTTCGTGCGCTTCGTGTCGTTCCAGCCGCCTTCGAGGTCGTACGGCGCGTATTGCACGAAGCAAGACATCACGTGCTGTCCGGGAGGCGCCATGTCTGGGTCGATCATGGATGGGAAAATCATATCGAGATACGGGCGCTTGGAAATCTGCCCGTACTTCGCGTCGTCGTAGGCGCGCTCGATGTAATCAATGCTCGGGCTGATGGACACCGCGCCGCGATGCAGCGCCGAGTCGTGACCTTTGCCTTTGAAGGGCAGCGCGGTGAAGTTGGGCAGTTCGCTCAACGCGATGTTGACCTTGCCCGACGAGCCGCGTGTGCGGAAGTTTTGCAGCGCGGTGACGAATTCATCGGGGAAATGTTTTTGCTCGACGAATTGCAGGAAGGTGCGCTTCGGGTCTGCGGCGGACATGACGACTTTGGATGTGAGTTCATCGCCGTTCTCGAGAGCGACGCCAACAGCGCGTCCATTCTTAACGATGACCTGCTTCACGCTTGCGTTGAGTCTGACTTCCACTCCGAGCGCTTTCGCTGCGCTGAGGATGGAGCCGCTGACTCCGCCAGAGCCGTTCTTGGCAAAACCCCACGCGCGGAACGCGCCGTCAATTTCGCCCATGTAGTGATGAAGCAAAACATACGCCGTGCCAGGCGAGCGCGGACCGAGGAAGGTGCCGATGATTCCGCTGGCGGCTTTGGTGCCTTTCAGCGGGTCAAACTCGAACCACTCTTCGAGCAAATCCGCTGAGGATTGGGTGGCGAGTTTGGCAATTGCGTACAATTCTTTTTCAGAAAGATTCGCAGCGAATTGACCGACTTTGAGCAAGCCCATCAAGTCCTTCACGCTGAGCGAGGATGGGTCGGGCGGAATGAGATTGATGATGGGCTTGATGGCTTTCGCCGCGCGCGCCATGACGCGGGCGTATTCGTCATAGGCTTCTGCGTCTTTGGGCGAGTGACGATAGATCTCGCGGCGGGTCAGGTCGTGGTCATCCCATGCGCCGAGATAATCTCCGTTTTCCATCGGCGTGACGGTGGAAGGAAGCGGAAGGATTTTGAGTCCGTGCTTGGGTAATTCCAAGTCACGGATGATTTCGGGGCGTAACAAACTCACCACATACGAAAACTCGGTGAATTTATAACCAGGGAAAATTTCCTCGGTCACTGCCGCGCCGCCCGCGATATGTCTGCGCTCGAGCACGACCACTTTCTTGCCAGCGCGCGCGAGGTATGCGCCAGCCACAAGTCCGTTGTGACCGCCGCCGATGATGATTGCGTCGTATTGATTTGATGTCATAAGTTTTCTCTATAATGACGTTGTTGAAGGTTTGACGGTTGCTAAGGTTGAAAAACCATTCTTCGTCAAACTCTATCAACATCTTCTGTTTAATTATTTCTTCTTCCACTCAGGCTCGTAGAACGGCAGCTTGACCACCTTCGCAGGCGCGTGTTGACGGTGATGTTCGACCGTGATTTCCATGCGCACATCGGTGCCGACTTCAAAGTATGGCTTTTGCAAATGCGCGAGGGCGATGTATTTTTTCAACACAGGTGACCATGTGGATGTGGATGCATATCCAACTTGCACATTGCCAACAAAGATCGGCAAACTTCCGCGCACGGCTGTGCCAGGGATTTGCGGCGGCAAGCCAACGCCTGCGAATAATTTTTCCATGCCAACCCAATCCACTTCCAAACCGACCATCTTCCATGTGGAGCCTTCGCGCTTCTCACGTTCCAATGCGCGGCGACCGACGAAGTAGCCAGGCTTATCGAGCGCGACTGTCCAATCGAGTCCCAGCTCAAAGGGAGAGGATTTCTGCGGTTCGATCCATGCGTGGGATGCGGAGGTGTAATCCACATCGAGCATGAAGAGACCTGCTTCCACGCGTGCCATGTCCATTGCCAAAATGCCGACGGGTGCAATGCCGTAATCGCCGCCGACTTCCATCAACTTATCCCAGATCGGAAGCGCGTCTTTTGCGTCCATCCAGATTTCGTAGCCGAGGTCACCTGTGTAGCCTGTGCGTGAAATGGTGACTTCAACTCCGCTAATCTTGTTCTTCATCATGCGGAAATACTTCAACTCGTCCACGGGTTTTTCAGCGACGATGTTCAAGACCTTGCGTGTGTTCGGTCCCTGAAAACTGAGCGCCGCCACATCGTCCGTGACTTCGGTGATTTCCACTTCCATGCCGACCGCATTCATCGTCAGCCAGCGCAGATTCGGTTCCGCAGCAGTCAGGCGAAAGGTCGTTTCGTCGAAGCGCGTGACGGTGCCATCGTCGATCATCTTGCCTTCTTCATCGCACCAGCCCGTGTAGAAGACTTGTCCCACGCTCATCTTGTGGATGTTGCGTGTGGTGACGCGATGCAGCAGAGCCGCCGCGTCTTTTCCTTTAATCACATACTTGATCAGCGGCGAGACATCGATCAACGCTGCCGCATTGCGGATCGCCCAATACTCGCGGTCGAGCGTGTGCTCGTACGAGCCTGCGGCGAAATATCCCGCCCACTTGCGCCAATTCTGCGGCTGGCACAACGCGGACGTTCGTTCATGGAATGGAGTGGTTTTTAGTTGAAGCATGGGGGAGGGTTCCTTAATGGCGAGGATTGTACATTATATATAATTTGGTGACAATCACGAGATTTGGCAATTAAAGACAAAACAGGTCAGAGTTGCTCTGACCTGTTTTGTGCATTTTCGACCTCTTAAACTCAATTATTATGTTCAGGGATAAGAATCGGCTGTTGGTTCTTCCAGCCATTCTTGAGAAGATAATCCTCGAAGCGTAACAAGCCCGGGTGAAGTTTGCGAAGCGCGGCGATATCCGCATCATAGGCTTTGCCGTTGAAGAATTCGTAGGCGGCTTTCATTTCTTCTTCCGAGGCGTTGCCCCATCCACCGGTTGGCGCGGTCAGCGTTACGGGACGTCCGATCACCTTGGTGAACATCTCGGCGACTTGAGGCTCGGTCAGTTCATCGCCAGCGAGTTCAATGGTCTTGCTGAGATATTCCTTGGGGTTCGCGAACGCCAGCGCGGCGAATACACCAATATCTTCGACAGCAATGATCTGGGTCGCTTTGTCGGGACGGGTACCATTGCCCGAGAACGTGCCGCTCAAAATGTAAGCGCGGCTCCAGTTGTAGTTATCCATGAATGCCACGGGGCGCAGAATGGTGTAGGGTACGCCAAGCGTGTGGACATACTGTTCGATGATCCACTTGCTTTCGAAATGTTTCTGTCCCATGCCGCGATGTGCCGAACCGACCGATGAATAAACGAGATGCTGAACACCAGCTGCTTTGGCAGCATCTGCCACCAGCTTGCCCTGCTTGACTTCACCATCGAAACCAACCGTCGGCAGCCAGAAGTTCTGCACGCTGAAGACGCCATACACACCTTTGAACGCGGCATCGAGATCAGCCTGATTGTCCATGTCGCCTGCGACGAGTTCTGCGCCGAGCGATTTCAATTCCTGCGCGGCGGGCTTGTTGATATCACGCGTCAATGCACGAACCTGCCAGCCATCTGCCAAAAGTTTTCTTACTACAGCGCCGCCTTGTTGCCCGGTGGCGCCTGTTACTGCGATAAGTTTGTTGTTCATTCTATACCTCTATAGTTTTTGGTTTTTGTTTTTGTGCGATCTCATAACTTTCACGAAACAAAGCAATTGCCTTTTCCACATCATCTTCCTGCCGCAGGTAGAAACTGATCCAACCTGTCTCCGGCAAAAGGTGATGCGGCTGCGCGCGCCCTGCAGCGACAAGCGCATCGCGCACTTTCTTGGGAAAGGGAATATCCACCATGTGGTCGCCATGGATGTGCCCGACTTCGCGTTTGCCGATCACATACTCCACGCCGCCAAAGCGATGTGGCTGCACCGTCACACCTGCCCAGGATGTGACCGCCTGTGTAATGCGTGTCTGCGCACTTTTTACGCTCATGCAGACTCCCCGCCCCTGCCCAGCTTTTTGCACAATTCGCCCAATGTCTCCAACTCGCTTGCGGATAGAACCTGGAACTCTTCCACTAAGGCAGCCACATGATTCGGAAGAATCGCTTCCAGCTTGCCCGTGCCTGCCTTTGTTAAATGGACATGGATCACCCTTCGGTCTTTTCCATCGCGCTCGCGTCGGACATAGCCGTCGCGTTCAAGGTTGTCGATCACTGTGGTCATGTTGCTTCCGCTTTTGAGGACTTTGGTGCTGATCTCACCCTGGGTCATGTGACCAAGGTGATATAACGCCTCCAGCACGGAGAACTGCGAAGGTGTCAGGTCTCCCATGGTGTTGCGTTCTGCTAGCCGCGCCAGCAGGGAATTGGTGCAGCGGGTGAGCTTAATGAAAGTGTTGAGCGTGCGCTTTTCAGCGCGGGTTCCTGGATAATGTGTGGGCATATCAAAACCTTTTGACGTCATATAGTTTGATGTCGAAATATTATCGCGCGGCGAATGAAATGTCAAGCCTGAGGCGCCTAGCCTTAAGGCTAGGAATTAAAAAGAAAACTCACCCGCGAAATGTTTTCGGGATGAGTGACTTTCATGGAAGCGGGTCTATTTCCAATCGCTCAATTGCTCTTCGAGCCTTTCGATCACTTTGACGTATTTGTTCGGGTTGTCTTTCGGCAGGTGTTCGAAGACCATGTCGTTGAGTTTTTCGGCGATCTGTTGATCTTCTTCAAGGGTAAAAGTTTGTTCAAGCAGAGGGACGATCAAATTTCTCATTCGTTCAAGGCGCTGGCGGCAGGTGTTTGTATATTCGCTGACCGCCCAGCCCACTTCACTGCGCGCGATCTCGTCGCCGCCCTGCCATTGTTTGGCCGCATTGAGGAGATGTTCGGCTGTTTCCTGACATTTTTTCTGGTCGGCTTTTAGCGAGCCGATCGGTCCGCCTTCCGAAGGAAAGCCGCCGTTTTCCAGCTCGTTGATGAGGTATTCTTCCTTTTTTTGGAAGACTCCCTCGATAAATTCCTGAATAAAACTGTGCCCGAGGGTGAAGAAACTGGCTTGGGCAAGTTTGTTATTGCTCAGTACAACGGACCCCCCGCCCAGTACATCAAGGAAACGTCGAATGGTTTCCTGGTCGGTTTTAATTGCTTTTGCGATTCGCATATCTTTCCCTGATTCTTTTTTGGGGTGTATTGTTTTGTGGAGTATACCATGCAGTAAACAGAGCGGAAATTCCCTGCCGTCATTTTTTGAGGGCCGTTTTGGCAGTTCTTCACTTGCTTAATTTCAGCGCGATGACTTCGTTCCACGCCAGGATCGCGAAAAGGAAAACATAAAACGCCGCACCTTTGAGCGCGAATGCAGGCGCGGCAAGAGCGAGGGTGAGCCATGTATAAAGCGCATACGGTTTCCAACGCTCGCTCTTGCGAAAGGCGAAACCAAGCACGATCATGGCTGGGAACAGGGTAAGCCCAAGCAGGACGAAGGACAGGTCGTGTAAACGTCCATGCCAGGTGGCTGGGGTGGTACGGATCGTTGGGTCGGTGGTGAAGGCCAAAGATGCGAGCGCTAGACCGGCAAATGCCAAAAGGGCGCATCCGATCTGGGATGTGCGGGCAGGTTCGAGGTCCAGAAAGAGGCGGGCGGCGAAGAGGGTCATGAGCAGTCCGCTGGCGATGAAGGTCGCGGTCATGATCCATCCGTATTTCCCAAGCGCAAGGCCGCTGGGCCAGTCGAAGGTGGGATCGTTAATAGGATGCCAGCCGAGCCCGCGCAGGAATTCATATTTGACGAGGGTCAGTGCGGCGAGCACCACTGCGAAAAGGATGGGACCGAGCAGGATGATTCGTTTCATGGAGTAATGATAACAGCCCTGCAATTGCAGGGCTGTTGATTTTATTCTGGTTCAGGGCTGGATATTTTTCTAGTTGCGGTTCTGTCCACCGCCGCGATTTCGATCTCCGAAATTGCGTGGACGGTTTTCAGGTGGGCGGGCAACATTGACTGTGATGGAACGGCCCATAAAGTTCTGACCATTGAACATGCTGATGGCTTTTTGGGCTTCATCTGCTGTTGCCATTTCGACAAAACCGAAGCCCTTGGCACGGCCAGTAGCGCGATCTTTGATCAATGCAACAGAGGTGACGGTTCCGGCCTGACTGAAGTGTGACTTGAGTTCGTCTTCAGTGGTGGCGTAGGGCAGGTTGCCTACATATAACTTGTTTTCCATCTCTTCTCCAAGTGTATCAACGTTCCAGCCTGAACGACATTGCACTGCGTTGGTAACAGAGCAAGTGTGACAAAGTTTATCATGATTAATATAAACTGAGAATAACTTTAGGATGGAAAAACGACCGCTTCGCTCTGCGCTGTTACCTGCTCCATCCACCCGGTAAACGCATCACCCCGACATAGACCAGCAAAAGCGCGCCGAGGATGCAGAATAATGTATTGCGGAAGCGGGTCTTGTCGGCGGCGCTTTTCCAGCGCGCAGGCAGATGCGCAATCACTGCGGCAATGATCATGGTGGTGGCATGTTCGATACGGACCATGGGAAAGCCGACACCCGCAAAACCTGTCCAGAGCATGAAGATGAGGCCGAGTGTCACTTGCAGGTCGAGCAGGCCGCTGAAACCGGAAGCGAGGCCGCGGTCCATGCCTTTGAAAGCGCCGCCGCGCAGCCAGCCAAGCGCGAATTTGACGATGGCTACAACCGCAACAACAACGATCAACCAGCGCAGGTACGAGTGAATTAATAATAAGATTTGCATTTTGTTCTCCTGACGGCGATTATACAACAAGGCCTTTCATACTTTATAATTTATCCCAAGTGGTTACCTTTCAAACAAATCGTTGCTTTTTGGCGGGAAATTTGAGCAGCATGGTGACGATTGAGAAAATTAATTCATGGGACACGTTCTGTGCCCAACCTATTTGGAGGACGCATGACATACACAACCATATTGACGGAAACCCGGGGGAAAGTGGGCCTTGTCACACTAAATCGCCCGCAGGCGATGAATGCATTCAATTCCACCATGTTGACCGAATTGTTCGATGCGCTGGAAGCATTCGATAACGATGAGAACGTCGGCGCAATGGTGGTGACCGGCAATGAAAAAGCATTTGCCGCAGGCGCAGACATCAAGGAAATGGCGGAAGCCTCGCCTTTTGAAATGATCACGCAGGGACGTGTGGAAAAATGGGACCGCATCCGCGGGATCAAAAAAGTTGTCATCGCCGCTGTGTCGGGGTGGGCGCTGGGCGGCGGATGTGAATTCGCAATTTCATGCGACATGATCGTCGCTTCAGAATCCGCAAAGTTTGGCCAGCCTGAGATCACCATCGGGGTCATTCCCGGTGCGGGCGGCACGCAGCGGCTTGCGCGTTTGCTCGGCAAACAACTTGCGATGGAAATGGTCATCAACAACCGCACGCTGACCGCCGCCGAAGCCCTGCAATTCGGGCTGGTGAATCGCGTTGTGCCGATAACTGGATATCTCGACGCCGCGATTGCCTTTGCAGAGGAGATCGCTTCCCGCGCGCCAATGGCTGTGCGCATGGCCAAGGACTCAGTCAATGCCGCGTTCGAGACCACGCTCACCGAAGGTCTCAAAGCCGAGAAACGCAACTTCTATCCGCTGTTCTCGACGGAGGATCAAAAGGAAGGCATGAAGGCCTTCATCGAAAAACGCAAGGCGAATTGGAATGGGAAGTAGTCTGTTCGCTGCTTGACTACTCAAACGAATGAATCTGCGAAACGCTTTTTCCCAATTAGGCCTGAGTAAACAACTTGTCATTGCGCATGCTTCCCTGCGGGCGTTCGGCCCCATCGAAGGCGGCGCGGATGCGGTGCTTAACGCGCTGCTCGAAACCACGCGTGGAATTATCATGCCGACCTTCACGTATAAGACTATGTTGAATCCCGAAGTTGGGCCGCCGCGCAATGGCATCACTTATGGCCGCGAATCCGACTTGAACAAAATGGCCGAGCCTTTTTATCCCGACATGCCCGCTGACAAGTTAATGGGTATGCTTCCTGAAGTACTGCGCAATCATCCGAAAGCGAAGCGTTCGTCACATCCGATTCAGTCATTTGCGGGGATCAATGCGGATATGATCATCAATACGCAGACACTTTATGAACCTTTTGCGCCGATCGCGGCTCTGGCCGAACGGGACGGCTGGGTGCTGTTATTGGGTGTGGATCATCGGGTGAATACGAGCATTCACTATGCTGAAAAACTTGCAGGGAGAATGCAATTTATCCGCTGGGCATTGACGCAGGGGAAGGTGGTGGAGTGCCCCGGATTCCCCGGCGATTCGGAAGGATTCAATGCCATCGTACCCGCCGTTGTGAAATTCACCCGCAGCGTGGAGGTTGGAAATGCGCTCGTGCAGGCCGTGCATTTGCAAAGCCTGATCCACGCGGCAATGGATATGATTCGAGATAATCCGCTGGCGCTGTTGTGCGGTAGACCGGATTGTGAACGCTGCGAAGCGGTGCGTTGGGGATAACAATATAAATGGAGTGCGGACTTCAGACCGCTTTTTATAAATAAAAACGACAAATCCACGAAGATAATTTGTGGATTTGTCGTTTAAAGAAAATCGGGATGCAGGCTGTGTAAAAAACGCCGATCCTTTTATTGATGACTGCCCAAACGCCTACCTTGAAAGTTCCACAGCCTCGCCGCCATATTCACCGCTGACGCTTCGTGTGCCTTCAGCGTCACGGATGTAGGTGAGCGTTCCTTCTTTCAGTCCGCTCACGGTCACTTCGAGGGTGAATGTCCCGTCGTCGTAGTTGTTGAGTCCGCTGCCGGTGAGAGAAAAGCCGCTTGTGAACGAGCAGGCTTCGAGTGAGAATGAATCGCTGGTATCCGTCGCTTCGAAAGACATCACACCGCCGAATGGGCATCCAATGGAGGTGGGCGTGAAATAATCCCAATAATAATATTCGGGCAGATAGTAAATTTCATCATCGATCATGGACAGCGCTTCGAGCGGATCGCTGAACTCTTTTGCGTCAAGCGGCAGAAGCGGAACGAATTCATCGGCGACGACCCCTTCGCAGGTGGATTCACGTTCAGATGGCGGCTGGCCGTTGACCATAAACTCGGTGACGATCGCATCGACACATGCAGAGCCAACGCCATACGTAACATGCGGACCGCCTTCCTGGGTGACGAGATAACCGTCATCGAGGCGGCGAAAGACATTGATGCCATTCGAGACCGGCGTGGCAGGATCAGCGATGGCGCCCAGAACCAGCGTGGGAATTCCATCCGCAGTGAGCGGCGCGGGGCGGGCGGCGTTTTCAACTGCATTCGGCCAGAACAGGCAGGGAATATCGCCGTAAAAGAGCGAAGAGAAATTTGAAACGGTTTGTTCCACTTCATTGCCCGCCTGCATCAAAGCCGCGCCGCGTTCCTCCGGGTGTGCCGCTGAAGTAACTGTAATCCTGGCATTCCACCCCGTAGTAGATCGCATCTGAATAGGATGGATCGATCATGGCTTCGAGCGTTTCGGGATCGATGGCAAGTGAATTATAGAGAATGCGTGCCATTGGAACGATATCTTCATTGCGCGAATAGGCGGCCAGCGCGCGCAGGAACATCATGCGCAGCGTTTCTGAATACATATATCCTGTGGCCGATGTTTCGAGGTCTGAAAAAGTGAAGGCGCGTTTTGCAACACCGCCTGAAGGCAGTGGGAAATCGAATTCGATTGGTTCTTGTTTGAGTCTTTGCGAAAGTTTATTGTATGCGGCGATGGCATCCCCGCCGCCCATGGTCTCGGCGCAAATATCGTCTGCGTTGCAGGCTTCGAGCGTTAATTGCAATGCATTGTTGAAGGCGGCGGTTTGTTGAACATAATATTCCACGCCTGAAAGTGTGAGGTCAACGGTGCCGTCTAGGATCATCCCCGCCAAATGATCGGGGTGCGCCGCCGCATAAGTTTGTGCATATTGGGTTCCATAGCTTTCGCCGTACAACCAGAATTTTTCATCGCCGATCACTTGCCTGAAAATTTCCAGATCTTCCACGGCTTGCGCGGTACCGAGATAGGGCAGGATATCGGGATTGCCCATTTCAGCCACGCATTCACTCGCGAACGTGCGCGCAGTTTCCAAAAGCGCGGCTTCCTTTTCCGGTGTGCTTGTATCGAAATCGGAAAGATAATATTTCGCGGTCGCGTTCACGCATTGCAAATTTCCCGATTGCCCCACGCCGCGCTGGTCGAAGAATACGATGTCATACTGCTCGGGAATGGCTGGGTCCATCGTGGCGGTGTAACTATCTGCGCTGGCGAGGCCCGCGCTGCCAGGTCCGCCGGTGGCGGTGACGAACATGCCCTTGCGTTCGCCTGTCGCGGGCAGCACGCCAAAGACGACATCGATCATGCGCGAATCAGACGGATCGAAATGATTCAGCGGAACGGGCAGCTTGACGCAGATGAAATCGCTATCCGGACATGGATAGCTGCCGAGTCCTTCCAAACGGGAAGCTGTATCTTGTGAAGGGGCATTCGTTGCGCCGACACCTGGTTCCGCAACCGTTGGCTCGGCATTGTTTGCCGCTGGCATCAGGGTGGAACATGCCAATGTGACGATGGCCAAGACGGTGATACCGATAAATGACTTTTTCATGGTCATACTCCTTTTTCATTTAGCCAGTTCAGAATTCTTTCGGCAACCGATTTCCAGCCTGCTTCGACCATCATGTTGTGCGCCATGTGCGGGAATATCTCCGCTTGTAAACCATATCCATGCGCCGTGGCATGCACCTGGCTGGCGGTGATGGCATTATCGAATTCGGCGCCGAGGATGAGCAGGGGTGTCTTGATCTTTTTGGGGCGGGCCAGATTCAACCCGAGCAAATCGAGAAACATGCGGAAGGATTCGTCGTTCAGTTTTTTATGATATTTTAGGACTTGTTCCTCTGGCATGTCTTTTGAGAACAAAGCCCAGCGCGCGGCTTCAGGTGTTTCAACAACGGGGTACAAACGCAGCTGCGTCAACACCTTGAATAAAGTGATTGGGCGTTGTGCGGCGATACGTAGAAAGGTGGGCCACAACCCAAAATGTGGATTGGATGCCAGCAGAACGGCCGCGGGCGCATTGTTTCTTTCAAGATATTTCTGGGTGAGAAATCCGCCCATCGAATGGCCGATCAAGGCTGGGGGAGTCGGAAGCGTTTTTGCGATTTGTTCCACATCGCTGAGATAATCCGCAATTTTGTTTCCGCGTATTGTCCCTTCACTGCCAGCATGTCCGCGCAAACTTAAAGCGGTGACGTGATAACCCTTGTCTGCGAAGAAGGGCAGAAAGAATTCATCCCAGCACCATGCGCCATGCCACATGCCGTGGATAAAGAGCAGAGGCGTTTCGTGTGTTTGATTTTTGGGGATGCGAGTAATGGTTTCGAGTCTCATGATTTCTCCTCCGGCGTTGAGCAACTGGTCATCGAATGTTTTCGCTTCTCCATTGTACTGGACTCCTGCTTCGGTTTTTCTGTCTCATTTCCATTGCGGGCGGGGTTATATGGTTGGAGCAGGCTCAATCACAAATGACCGAAACTGGCTGCACAAGAGTATGATTCAGTTAATGAAGAAGCGCAAAACTGAATTGCTGAAGACATCCGAGGCTGAGTCAGACTCGCGGGAGTTTGAGTCTGTTTTCAGGGAGTATTGGGCGTATGTCTACCGCATCCTGAAACGACTTGTGGGCGACCCTGCCGAAGCGGAAGACCTGGCGCTGGAGACATTTTTTCGTTTGTATCAACATCATCCCCGCAAAGTGGATGGGTTTCAAACGGGAGGATGGCTGTATCGAGTGGCGACCAATCTCGGGCTGCGTTCGATCCGCAGTTTCAAACGGCGTGAACGTTATGAGATCGAAGCGGGAAGATTCGCACTTGAAGAATCTCCCGAGGCGCGTCCTACGGTCATCCATGAGCAGGCAGAGGAGCAGGCACTCGCGCGCCGCGCTTTGGCAAAAATGAATGAGCGGCAGTCGCAGTTGCTGGTCCTGCGTTATTCGGGACTGTCCTACAAGGAGATCGCCGCGTCCCTTGGGCTCTCTCCCACATCCATTGGGCCGCTGCTGGTGAGAGCTGAACGTGAATTCGAAGAGTGTTATCGGGTGCTGACCCGGGAGGAACTATGAAGAGACATTTGACCGATGGAGAATTGCGCGCATCCCTCGATGCTGAATTAGAGGAAGGTCTGTTGCTTCACCTAGATGCCTGCCCCGAATGTCAGACCCGCCTGCTGCAATTGAAGCAGGAACACCTTCGCAGCGCGAATCGGCTGTCGTTTTTGAATCAAGGGGATCGAACCTGTTCCATCGGCTCGGTCTGCGTGGAGCCGTTTTACCCAGGAATATTTAAATCAAAAGGAGATATCCATGTTTAAAAAATTATTTGCGTTTCCCGTCGTGCGCGTTGGCGCGATCGCTGTTTTATTGATGGCGTTGTTGATGGCCTTCCCCACCACCCGCGCCCTTGCAGGCGAGTTGTTGAATCTGTTCCGTGTTCAACAGGTGGCCGTGCTTCCGATCGATTCGACCGGCCTGGAAAGCCTGACCGGCAATGAAGCCCTCAGCGGACGTTTGAGCGAATTGGTTTCAAGTTCGACCGAAGTTACAGACGAACCCGGTGAGCCTGTAGTGGTTGCCAATGCGGAGGAAGCCAGCGCAAGTGCGGGATTTAACGTGCGCCTGCCTGCTGATGCGGCGCCTGCGAAAATCTATGTGACAGACTCCGCGGCATTCACACTGACAGTTGATCGGGCCAAGGCGCAGGCTTTGCTCGAAGAAGCGGGTCGCGCCGACCTCGTTCTGCCTGAATCCATCGACGGCGCAAAGATCGCGGTCAGCATTCCCTCCACGGTGAATACCACGTTCGGAACCTGCCCTGAACCTCAAACAGATAAACCCGCCATGGATGAAATGGACGGTCCGCGTGAAAGCTACCCGGATTGCATCGTCTTCTCGCAGATGACCAGCCCCATCGTCAACGCCCCTGATGGTGTGGACATGGCCGAGCTTGCCCAGATCGGTTTGGAATTCACCGGCATGAGCCGCGAAGATGCCGAAGCCTTCACCGGCACCATCGATTGGACTTCCACCCTCGTGATCCCCATTCCGCGCAATGCCGCCACCCATGCCGATGTTTCGATTGACGGCGTGACCGGCAAGCTCATTCAGCGCACGACCGAATATTCATCGGAATACGTATTGCTTTGGGTCAAGGATGGAATTGTGTACTCCATCAGCGGATCAGGCACAGATACTGCCCGTGCCTTTCAAATGGTGGAAGCTCTTCCGTAACATAAAACGGACTCCAACGATACGAGTTGTTGGAGTCCGTTATTCTTCGTATAAAATATATTCATGAGCATTCCAGCGATCAAGACCGAAAACCTGAGAAAAGAATTCGGTACCCAAGCCGCAGTCAAAGGCCTCACCCTGCAAGTAGAGCAGGGTGAGGTGTTCGGTTTTTTGGGGCCAAACGGTGCAGGCAAGACCACTTCCATCAAGATGTTGCTGGGGTTGGTTGCGCCTACCTCGGGCACGGGGACATTATTGGGTGCGCCATTGGGGATCGCGCCACCTTGGCACGAATCGGATTTCTGCCTGAGCATTTCCGTTTTCAGGAATGGCTGACGGCAAATGAATTCCTTGAATTACACGGCGAATTGCTCGGCATGGATTCGCGCAGCTTGTATCTTCGTCGCGATGAATTACTGGAACGCGTGGGCTTGATCGAATTCCGTCATAAACAACTGCGCACATTTTCCAAAGGTATGTTGCAGCGCATCGGCCTGGCGCAGGCGTTGATGAATCACCCCGCGCTCGTGTTTTTGGACGAACCCACTTCAGGTCTGGACCCTGTTGGGCGCAGGCTTGTGCGTGACATCATTCATGAATTGCGCGAAGAAGGCACGAGTGTGTTTCTCAACTCGCATCTCCTGAGCGAGATCGAAGTCACCTGTAATCGTGTGGCGTTCATCCGTCACGGCGAAGTGGTGCGTGTGATGGAAATGTCTTCGCTGGACAAAAACGCTTCGATGCTGACCATCCGTGCCATTGGGCTTACACCTGAGATCCTTTCCGGGCTGGCGCAATGGGGTGACGACATCCGCGTGGATGGCGATCATCTGACCATGACCATCCGCCAGGATAGTGACCTGCCCGAGATCAATCGTCATTTGGTGGAGCGAGGTGTGCAGGTCTATGCGTTGACTCCCAATCGACTCTCGCTCGAAGAAATTTTCATTGAAACACTGGGAAAGGACAGCGGATTATGAAAAGGACCTGGATTATTGCCCGCATGACTTTCCGCGAAGCCATTCGACGACGCATCGTTCTTACGGACTGGTACTTGGTCTGTTGTTCCTGACAGTTTTCTCGCTGGGATTTCGCATGGTGTACGTCAATGCCTATGATCGCGCAAGTGAAGAGACAGGCGCGTTCGGGAGCATCATGGTCAACGAGGGTGTCAATGTTTTGATGCTGGCTGGTTTGTATGCCGTCACCTTTCTCTCCGCCGCAATGGGAGCATTGCTCGGCGCAGACACACTCTCCGGCGAGATCATCTCCGGCACGATCCAAACCATTGTCACCAAACCCGTGCGCCGCTCGAATGTAGTGCTCGGCAAGTGGCTTGGCTTTGCGATCCTGCTGGCTGGCTACTCATTATTGATGTCTGGGGGGACGGTGCTCAGTGTGTGGATTCAATCGGGATATGCGGCACGAAATGTTTTACAGGGATTGCTTCTGATTTACCTCGAGTCCCTGCTGATCATGACCATTTCACTTTCCTGCTCCAGCTTTTTATCCGGGCTGGCGACAGGCGGCGTGGTATTCGGGTTGTATGGGATGTCCTTCATCGGCGGCTGGGTGGAACAGATTGGCGCGGTCTTTCAAAATCAAACAGCGATCCGTGTTGGGATCGTGACCAGCCTCATCATCCCGAGTGAAGCGCTCTGGCGACGCGCGGCCTTTGAAATGCAGTCGCCCATTTCCGGGGCGTTGGGCATGTCTCCCTTTGGGACAACATCAGTTCCCAGCCCGTTGATGATCGGGTATGCGGTGTTTTATCTGGTAGTTGCATTGATGGCTGCGGTCAGTATTTTTAATCAGCGGGATCTTTAAGAAATACACTTCCCTGTCAGTTAATAAAACGCCACAGCGTGATTGATAAATCGATCTCCATCGTAATTGAATTTTCGCGGAGAAGAAACGTCCCTGCGCCAACCACGGCAGGAAGACCTGGTCGCTGTCCCATAGTGGAAGGTTGAGCACTTCATCGTCGGGGATCCATTCCAATTTACCTTCTGGGACTTCCTGTAATAACCTGCCTTCGAAATCGTGCGCTGTAAAGACATACACATACCAGTTGTTGCCCTTGAAGTTGGTAAAGGTCAGCAGGCCATGCAAACGCGGAGCGTGGATCGTCAACCCCGATTCCTCCCAAACCTCACGAATGACACATTCCTCGGGCGATTCGCCCTTTTCGAATTTCCCGCCGAGACCATTCCACTTGCCTTCGTGGATGTCGTTCGGGCGTTTGTTGCGATGGATCATCAAGGTCTGTCCATCTTTTTTGACATAGCATAACGTGGCGAGGATCATAAAGGGAACATCGCCTCCAATGCGCGTGGAAGTTCATCGCGCCAGAAAGCGTAGTTGTGCCCCGCACCCGCCTCGCGATAGGTGACGTCGTAGCCGTTTTCACGCATCATCGGCTGCAGACGGCGGTTGTCATTCAGCAGCCAATCGAATTGACCGATCGTCATCCAGATCTTGATCTCGCGCGATACCTTTAAACGGATCAGGTCCACGGCAACGAAATCGCGCCCCTCGGCTTCGAAGACACCCGATTGAACGATGACCTTGCCGAAGATATCGGGCAGGCGCAGCCCTGTGTACATGGACATCAATCCACCGAAGGATGCGCCCAGCACGCCATACCCGCCGCGTTGCTGTTTGATATTGAGCAGGTTTAATTTTTTCGCCGCGAAAGGCAAAATGGAATGTTCGACCGTCATCAAGGTCGCATCGGAACAGGCATATTCCACGCCGCGGCGTTTTCCGCCATTTTGCACGAACGCCATTGCGATCGGCTGGATGCGCTTCTCGTGAATGAGATTATCCACGATGACGTTGAGCCTGGCGCGCTTGAGATAATCGACACCGTCGTAGACGAGCAGCAGCGGCACGGGCCCGTTGACGGGCGGCTGGTAGAGATACAACTCACGCTCGCCGCCTTCTTCGATCATCCACGTGTCGGCGAGGTGACGGGTGACTTTTCCGCTCGGTATGCCTTTGCGTTTGACGGCGTACAAGGTCGGCCCCGCCTCGGGCATGTAAAAGAAATGATTGTAGTGTTTGATGCCGTTGAAAACCGTGTTCTTGTTCAACGGGTCTTTGACACGTCTCTTTGTGCGCGGATCATAAAAGGAATATTCGAGATAGGCATCTCGATTTAGGTCAAGCGAATAGGTCCACAGGTCGGGCGCAATACGAGTTAGCTTTTGCGGATTCTCCTCCCATTCGTGGATGTCGTCGATCAAACACGGCGCGGACTTCCCTTTCCACACAAAGGTGACATGATTCCCTTCGATGACAGGGTTTCCGTTTTTGCGGGCCAGTTCGAGAAGGTTTGTGCTCATGAGCCCCATTGTAATGGACCTCCGAGGTGCTTTGTAAAATAAAAAGTGACAGTCACATTAAAGTGGCTGTCACTTTGGTATCTACTGAAACGTGATCGGTTCCACGCGCCAGCTTTCTTCGCCCATGAGCTTTTTGAGCCGTTCGAGCAGCTCGGGGCAGATGCGGGTGGTGTCGTTGGGGAAATCGATCAGATGTCCCTTGCCGTTCTCGAAAATTTGAAAACTGAATTTATCGCGCCCGTGATGCGAGATGAGCGTGCCGTACAGGGTCTTGATGCGGCGCTTATCGCGTTCATGATCGCCTGTGGAGCGCAGGATGATGGTGATCTGCTGGGGCGGATGTTCCTTGTCCTTATTCTCTTTTACGAGCGGGACGTAGAGCGATGGAAGGATCGCTTCGTGCTTGTCTTCGGCCTGATCCACTTCATCGGCATTCGTCAACGCTGCGACAGCGCGAGTCACCAGCGGCGGAGTCACTTCTTCGTTTTTCTTGAACTTCGGCTCAGGCTTGGATGCGATGGCGGCTTCGTCGAAGGATGGCTGCCATTCATTCTCCCAGCCGTCGGGGAAGTTATCGGGTGGCGGCGGCATGTCGTCGTCCACGGGTGAAATGGGGGTGACGTAAACGGGAGCAGGTTCGGCAACTTGCGGAACGCTGACTCGCTGATTCGTTGATTCGGCTGGCTTCTGCTGCGGCGGCTGAGTCGCTTTTTGGACGGGAGCAGGCCTGCCCTGAGTTTGATCGAAGGGTGTCGGTTTGGGTTGAGGCGTTTGTGGTCTGAGGGGTGCGTCCGCTTCTGCGCGCGGGAGCAAAGGCTTGGGAGTTAGATCCTGCTTGCCGTATTGGTCATCCGCAGGCACAGTCATATTGATCTCGGTGCGGACAATATCCACGAGAATTTTTGCAGGCGGGTTACCTTGATCCACCTTGCCTTCGACGATGACGATCTGCCCGACGGTGAGGGTTTCGCGGAATTTTTCCCAGGTCTTGGGGAAGAGCACGAGTTCGATGTTGCCTTGAATGTCTTCGATGGTGACGAAGCCCATGGGCTTGCCGGTTTTTGTGGTGTACGGGCGCACGACGCTGATGAGCCCCGCCACGCGGACTTTTTCTTCGTGGCTGGCTTCGGAGAGCTGGCCCGAAAAATAGCTGACGATGTGCGCGAGCTGGGTTTGGAATTCGTTGAGCGGATGATCGGAAATGTACAGGCCGATGAGTTCGCGCTCCCAATTGAGCATGTCGCGCTTTTCAACATCTTTCACTTCGGGCAGGGTGATCTCTTCGATGATGCCTGTGGTGGTGCCGAAGAGACTCATCTGCCCCGCATCTGCGGCGCGGAAGTGATTGCTGCTGATGGCGACGATGCGGTCAAGCGAGCCGAGCATGGATGCGCGGTTGCCGAACTGATCAAGCGCGCCAACTTTGATGAGACATTCAAGCGAGCGTTTGCCAACGGCGCGTAAGTCTACGCGGCGGGCGAAGTCGTTCAGGTCGATGAACTTGCCTTCGTTGCGCGCTTCGACGATGATCTCCACCGCATTCTCGCTGACGTTCTTGATCGCGCCAAGCCCGAAGCGGACGCTGGGGACTTTTTTGTTATTGGCTGTATCTTCAACATCTTCAATTGCAAAATCCCAAAGTGATGCGTTGATGTCGGGCGCAAGCACAGGCACGCCCATCGAGCGCGCGTCTGCAACGTAGATCGCGATCTTTTCAGTCTGTCCCGCCGAAGCGGACATGAGCGCCGCCATGTATTCGGCTGGATAATGCGCTTTGAGATATGCCGTTTGCACAGCGATAACGCCGTAGTCTGCCGCATGGGACTTATTAAATCCATACCTCGCGAACTCTTCCCAATCCATGTAGATCGCGTCGGCAACGGATTGATCCATGCCTTTTTCAACTGCGCCTTTCACGAACTTGGCGCGGTGTTTATCGATGTCTTCTTTTTCTTTTTGGAAATGGCCTTGCGCAGTTCATCTGACTCGGAAGGTGTGTAGCCTGCGAGTTCCACGGCGGCGCGCATGAGCTGTTCCTGATAAACAGGAATGCCGAAGGTGTCTTTGAAGATCGGCTCCATGGCGGGGTGGCGGTATTCCACTTCCGATTCGCCGTGCATACGCGAGATGTAATCAGGGATGAAGGCCATCGGGCCGGGACGATACAACGCGACCATCGCGATGATGTTATCCAGATTCTTCGGCTTCATCTGCACGAGCCAGCGCGTCATGCCGCCGCCTTCCACCTGGAAGACGCCAGCGGTTTGTCCCGCGCCCATCAACTCAAATGATTTGGGATCATCAATGGGAATATTGTTCAGGTCAAATTTAATGCCGTGACGTTTGAAGATGTGGTCGCAGGCACGCGCCATAACCGTCAACGTGATGAGGCCGAGGAAGTCCACTTTCAACATGCCCAGCGAATCGAGAATACCCATTTCGAATTGGGTCACCGACTTGATGGGCGTTTCTTCTGAATTGGATGTGGGACGGTGAAGCGGCAGATACTCTTCGATGGGATGATCGGAGATGACCACGCCCGCCGCATGTGTGCCCGCATTGCGGACGGTCCCTTCCATGCGCGCGGCAATGTCGATCACTTCGCGCAGGTGCGGCTGGTTATCGTAGATCTGTTTGAATTCGGCGACTTCCATCGCGTCCTTCATGGTGGTTGCGCGGCCTGAAACGAAAGGCACAAGTTTTGCAACCTTGTCAATTTCGGGCAATGGAATTTCCATCACACGCGCCACATCACGCAGGGCGGCTTTCGATCCCATCGTGCCGAAGGTGATGATCTGCGCGACCTTGTCTGAACCGTATTTGTTCGAGCAATATTCCAGCATCTTGGAACGGCGATCATCGCGGAAGTCGAGATCAATATCAGGCATCGAGACGCGCCCCGGGTTGAGGAAGCGTTCAAAGATGAGCGCATGTTCAAGCGGGTCAACCCGCGTAATATCGAGCGTGTACGCGATGATCGAACCAGCCGCCGAACCGCGCGCGTTGTACCAGATGCCATGATCGCGGGCGAAGGTACACAAGTCCCACACGATGAGGAAGTAGGCATCGAATCCCATGGTGTGGACGACGCTTAATTCGTACTCGAGTCTTTCCTGGACCTTTTGGCTGGAAGCGTCTTCTTTGAATTTGTCCTTCGCCCCTTGCTGACACAGCGAGCGCAGATACGTTTCCGGTGTGTACCCTTCCGGGACGGTGAACTCGGGCAGGTGATAGCCTTTGAATCCCAAGTCCACGTTGCAGCGTTCGGCGATGAGCAGGGTGTTGCTTAACGCATCTGGCACTTCGGAGAAGATCTTGCTCATCTCCAAAGGCGAGCGCAGATAATACGAGTCGTCGCTCATCTTCATGCGGCTGGGATCGTTGAGCGTGGAGTTGGTCTGGATCGCGAGCAGAATATCCTGCAGGCGCGCATCCGCTTGATTTACGTAATGCACATCGTTGGTGGCGATGAATCGCGCTTCGTAACGTGCGCCCAAACTGAGCAGCTGTTTATTTAAGTCGGTGATCTCTTTGATGTTGTGCTGCTGCAATTCCACAAAGAAGCGGTCACGGCCAAAGACATCGGCATACCAGTCCCATTTTTTCACGGCTTCCGCAGGGTTTTCATTCAACAGCGCGCGCGGAATTTCCGCCGACATACAGCCCGAGGTGGCGATCAAGCCTTCGGAATGGGAGGCGAGGAAGTCATGGTCAATGCGCGGATAATAATAGAAGCCTTCCATCTGCGCGGCAGAGGCGATCTTCAAAAGATTCTTGTAGCCAGTTTCATTCTCCGCAAGCAGAAGCAGGTGCGTGGACGAACGATCGAGCTTCGAATCCTTATCTTTCATCGTGCGCGCGGCCATATAGGCTTCCAGCCCGATGATCGGCTTGACCCCTTCCGCTTTGGCGGCTTTATAGAAATCGATCACCCCGAACATGGTGCCATGGTCGGTGATGGCCACATGTTCCATGTTCAGCTCTTTGACGCGTTTGACCAGCTTCTTGATATTCGAGAAGCCGTCGAGCAGGGAGTATTCGGTATGGACGTGTAAGTGGGCGAAGGACATGGGCTAAAAAAGATTATAGCACGCATGTTCATTTATAAATCTTACGGTTGGCTTAAAAAATCATGTTTGCTTTGGCGGTTGCTTCAACTGCCAATACGAAACGCTCAAATAAGCCCCGAAGATAAAAATGAGACTGCTGATATAGGCCCATAACAGAAAGGCGATGATAGTTGCCACGGTGCCATAGACCAGATTGGTGATCGAGATGTAGGTGGAAACAAAAGATAGAAAGGCCCGCTTGGCAAATTCCCAAGACAAGCCTGCCCCAATGGCCCCAGGTGCAACCTCGCGCCAGGTGGAATTTCCATGCGGAAGGATCATGTACAGGATCATGAATAACAGGACATCAAGCATGAGAGTCAAAAGCAGGCTGATGCCGTACCCGAACGGCAGGATCAGGTCTGGCAGCCACAAGCGGATATTGGCAATCACACTGCCTGCCAGCGAGATCAAAAAAAGGGTGGGGCCGACAAATACCAAAACGAAGAGAATGGAGGCCCCCCGCCGTTTCCACGCAGAGCGGCGCTGCTTGATGTTCCAGACATCATTCAAAGTGTGGTTTAGGGCGTAAAAGATCGTCGAGGCTGACCAGATCAAACTGAGCAGGGCGAAACCAGTGACCGATCCACGGGCGCGGATGACTTCGTCGATGTTTTGGCCCAACAGTTGTCCCAATGCTGGCGCGATAAATTCCAATCTTCGGATGGTCTCATGCTGGTCTATCATCTCAAAACCAAAGCTGAAACTTGCAAGCGAAATGCTCAGCAGAATTAAAGGAAAGAGCGAGAAAAGCGAAATATAAGCAATGGCCGAAGCCATGATCGCCGTATTGGGCATCAGGGTTTGCTTGATGGAATTTGCCAGCACCCACAACCAGCCATTCGTGCGCTCGTTGAGCGTGTGCATAATTTGCACCGCCTGCTGCCAGAGTTTATTCACGTATTTGGATGGTGTCATTGCTTATCTTTTCTCACATAAGTAACACAAGCGCAGAATTCTCAACTCGTCGTAATTCACTTTGCCGCCCATTGCATCGTACACGGGCTTCAACATGTCGGAGCCGTGTTTGTCGAAGGCTTTGAAGATCGCCATTTGTTGATCAGGGTCAAGGTTCGACAATGCGATCAAATCCTCTGCCGAGCGCAGTGGATTGCCCGCCATGATGAAACGCGCCAGATGATTCAGGATCGTATCGGCACTCACATTGTACTGCTTCATCAAAGATTGCACGCTTTCGCCCGAGTTGTAGGCATCGCCCACGGTCATGTATCTTCGGCCTGCGTCATCCTTTTCGCGCGCGGGCGCTTTGAATTTTTCATCGATCTTGTTCGACCTGCAATATTCCTTGATGATCTCAAGGAACGGCATGCCGTAACGCTCGAACTTGACCTTGCCCACGCCGCTGATATTCAACAGGCTCTCGCGTCCCTGCGGAAAATACATCGCCATCTCCACCAGCGTTTTATCGGAGAAGACCACATAGGGCGGAATGCCTGATTCATCGGCCAGTTCTTTTCTTCTGTTTCGAAGCAAGGCGAATAATGACCTGTCATATTCAGAATCAAGCGACGACTTGATTCGCGCGCTGGCCCTTTCACTCTTCTTCGCTTCATTTATTTGACCGAGAATCTGCTCCCGCGATTTGAGCATTTCCAGCCCTTTATCAGTGACTGACAACACCCGATAGGTCGGTTCCTGATTCAACAATCCCCGCTCCACCAGTTGACGGCTGAGATGCATCCACTGACTCTTGGTCAATTCCCTGCCAATGCCGTAGGTGGATAGTTCATGGTGCCTGTATTTTTCGATCTTCTCGTTTTTTGAGCCGAGCAGAATATCCACCACATGTGCCGCACCGAATCGTTCCCCGCTGCGTTTGACACAGGATAATAATTTTTGCACAGCCACCGTGATGTCCTGTTGGTCGGCGGGCTCGCTGTTGCAATTGTCACAGGTGCCGCAATTTTCCTGCGCGAAGGTCTCGCCGAAATACGAAAGCAGCGGCTTGCGCCTGCAAATATTTCCTTCGGCATAGCGCGTCATCGCATCCAAATGTTGATAGGATGCGCTGCGCTCGGGTTCCTCTTTTTGATCAATGAAATAACGGATCTTGCTTGCGTCGCCGTAGCTGTAAAGCAGCAGACAATGTGCGGGCAGGCCGTCGCGCCCCGCGCGGCCAATCTCCTGATAATAGCTCTCGATGCTTTTCGGCAGGTCGAAATGAATGACGAAGCGCACGTTCGGTTTGTTGATGCCCATGCCAAAGGCGATGGTCGCCACGATGATCTGCGCATCATCGCGAATGAAGGCTTCCTGATTCCGTCTGCGGTCTGAGTCTTCGAGGCCTGCGTGATAGGGGCGCACCGAATATTTATGGCGCGCCAGAGTCGCGGCGAGTTCATCCACCTGTTTGCGCGAGAAGCAGTAGATGATGCCCGATTGGTCTTTGAAATTTTCGAGGAAGCGCAAGGTCTGTGCGATGGGTTCGCGTTTGGGAGCCACTTCGATGAAAAGATTTTCCCTGTTGAAAGAAGCGAGAAATTCATTCGATTGCGTAAACCCAAGCGAGGCCGCAATATCCGCGCGGACTCGCGGTGTGGCGGTGGCGGTCAATGCCATGCACACGGCGGAAGGAAATTTGCGGCGCACATCCACAAGCTGGCGGTATTCAGGGCGGAAGTCATGTCCCCACTCTGAGATGCAGTGAGCTTCGTCGATCGCAAGCAGATCAAGCTTCAGCGCGGAAAGAAGCGAGTAAATCCTGGGAGTCAGTAAGGTCTCAGGCGCCACATACAGCAGCTTGGACTGTCCGCTTTTCACCGAGTCCATATTCGCCTGATATTCCTCCTGCGAAAGCGAGCTGTTGAGGAAAACGGCGGGCACGCCCAATGCGTTGAGTTGTTCCACTTGATCTTTCATCAGGGCGATCAAAGGCGAGACGACAACGGTCAGCCCGTCGAATAGCAATGCAGGGACTTGATAAGTGAGCGATTTGCCGCCGCCCGTAGGCATGACGACAAGCGTATCGCGCCGCGCCTGCACGTTGGTGATGATCTCACGTTGCAGCGGCTTGAAGGTATCGTAACCAAAAATGGATTTCAGGATGGATTCGGGCGTGGGCATGTGCGCCTGATTATAATGTTACTGCATTCGTTTTCGCGGGGATTGCATGTAAAATGATGGAGGAGAAGAACGTCCAATCAATCAGGTGATTGATTGATGGTGCGTGTGATGCACTCTCAAAGTACCGGGTATTCCAATGGCATCCATCCCGATCAGTAAGACCAAGATCATTCCGCCGCGCCGCCGCGCCGAGTTGCTCACCCGCAAACGGCTGGTGGATTTTTTGTTCGAGTCGCTGGATAAAAAACTTATTCTGGTATCCGCTCCTGCTGGGTATGGAAAAACTTCCCTGTTGATCGATTTTGCGAATCAAAGTGACCTGGCTTGCTGCTGGCTTGCGCTGGATGAAATGGACCGCGAGCCGCAGCGTTTTATTGCTTATCTGATCGCGGCGCTTGCCGAGCGTTTCCCGGGTTTTGGGAAGCAATCCACGTCCATGCTTGGCAATCTGACCTCGCTTGAGCAGGACATGGAAAGGATGCTGGTGACGCTGGTCAATGAGGCCTACGAGCACATCCATGAGCATTTTATTTTTGTCTTCGACGATTTCCATATTGTTGAAAATGTGCAGCCGATCCAGGCTTTTTTGAATCGCTTCATCCAGCTTGTGGATGAAAACTGTCATGTGATCATTTCTTCACGTGTACTCACCAGCCTTCCAGATCTGCCGCTGATGGTGGCGCGTGACCAGGTGGGCGGGTTGGGTTTTACCGACCTCGCATTTGCCATGGATGAGATCCAGGCGTTGCTGGCTCAGAATAACAATCTGCATATTTCCGATGATGAAGCACGGAAGATGATCGAAACGACCGAAGGCTGGATCGCTGGCTTGCAGTTCTCAGGGAGCGGCACCCTACCCACATCACAAACCGGAGTGGGGCTTTCAGATTTTCTCAACCAACAGGTGTTGGACCGCCAGCCCGCAGCGTTGCGCGATTTTATCCTGCGTACTTCCATGCTTGGCGAGTTTGACGCGGGGCTTTGTCAGACGGTTCTTTCCCCATTGTATGAAGAGCCGCAGAACTGGCAGGGACTGATCAGCGCTGTGGTGCAAAACAACCTCTTTGTTTTGCCTGTCGGCGCCGATGGCAGGTGGCTGCGTTACCATCATCTTTTCCGTGATTTCCTGCGGAAAAAATTCGAGTCGACACACCCTGATGAGGTCAGGCCGATTCTGGCGCGGCTTGGACACGCCTATGAAGATATGGCGGAGTGGGAGAAAGCTCACTACATTTACAAACAGTTGAACGACAATCAAGTCCTGGTTGCGATGATCGAGCGCGCCTCGAAGGATATGATCGTGCATATGAAAGTGACATTGGAGTCGTGGTTGAACGACCTGCCTCCATCCATGCTGCGATCTCATCCCGAGCTGCTTTCCATTCGGGGTGTCATTGCCTCTTCCCGCGGCAATATGCACGAAGGTCTGGCGCTGTTGGATCAAGCCGCGCAGACCTTCCGCAAGAATGAGAACATCGAGGGACTGGCCCGCACCTTGGTCCGGCGCGGTATTGTTCATCGTACTTTGGGCGAATTCGATGCATCTGTACGCGATGCGGATGAAGTGATCGGCCTGACCGAAACGCAGGATGATCTGCAGTTTCTATTTGCGGAGGCTTTGCGGGTAAAGGGACTGGCCTTGTATCGGTTGGGACAGGCGCGGCAGGCGGTTGAATTCCTGGATAATTCGTTAAATATTTACCTGCGCCTGAACGATGTTTCCAGCATCCCAATCCTGTATATGGAAACGGGTATGGCATACCAAACCCTCGGAAATTATTCCGAGGCGGGCGTCTCCTATGAAAAAGCGCTTCAAATTTGGAAAAGCAAAGGCGACCTGTTATGGCAGGCCATCTTATTGAATAACCTTGCCATTCTCCATCAGGCATACGGTGAATATGAAAAGGCTGCCGTTGCATTCGAAGATGGACTGATTTGCGCTCAACGCAGTGGATCCACTCGCATGCAGGCGCTGATCTCGACCGGGCTGGGTGATTTGTATACTGAGTTGGAGGATTTTGGCGTGGCGCAAAGTAATTATCGCCACGGTGAGGAGATCGCCCGCAGAATCGATGACCGTTTTCTTATTTTCTACCTGAGCGTAGCCCAGGCCGGATTGGCCTTGTTGCAAAAAGACCCCACAGAGGCGCTCCGACTCATTAACGAAGAGCGGGAGTTGATCCGTTCCAATGCTTCGTTATATGAGAAGGGTCTCCTTAAAATGGCCCTTGGTCGCCTGTCTCTGCTGCAGGGGAATCCCTCTGCTGCTGTGCAGGAGTTGGAGGAGGCAATCGGTTGTTTCTCCGAAGATGGACGAAAACTGGAAGGGGATACCTGCCGCGTCTGGCTGGCAGCGGCGTATCACGGATCGAAAAATAGCGGGATGATCGGTCAGACCATCAAACCCATCGCAGATGGCCGCGGACAGGTTATTCATCCCACCCTGATTGCGATTCATCAGGCGCGCGAATGGTTGAGCGGATTGCAATCCAATCATGAAGTCGGGCGCATGGTCGGTGACCTGCTGACCCGTGCCGGCCGTCTCGCGGCGAAATTGCCAGCCACCCGTCGTCAACTTCACCGCATGGCGCATGTCGTGCAGATGCCCAATCCGCACATGGTCATTCAAGCCTTTGGGCACGCGCTGGTGGGTGTGGGTGGAAAAACATTATCGCTTTCAGACTGGCAGACCCAATCTGTGCGTGACCTGTTCTTTTTCTTCCTCACCACCCCAAGGCCGCTTACCAAGGAACAGATCTCCGAGATCCTCTGGCCTGAAATGGACGAGCCGCACAAACTGAAGCTGCGTTTCAAAAACGAGATCTACCGTCTGCGCCGCGCGGTCGGGCAGGAGATCGTGGCTTATGAAGATGCGCTGTACAAATTCAACCGCTCCCTCGATTTTGAGTACGATGTCGAAGCGTTCGAAGCATTCCTCTCCCGCGCCAGGTCCACGACCGACCCCATGAAGCAGATCGAATATTATCAAACGGCCGTTGACCTTGTGCATGGCCCCTTTCTCGAGGATATCTACGCCGACTGGGTGATGCTCGAACGCGAGCGCCTCAGCCAGGTCTATCTTTCAACGCTTATCACGCTGGGGGAGCTGCTTTACAAACAGGCCCAGTGGGAGCGTGCGCTGGCGGTCTGTCAGCGTGCGCTGGATTATGAGGTCACTTTTGAAGCGGCGTATGCCCTGTTGATGCAGATTTATCATCGCATGGGTGACCGCCCTGCAATCATGCGTACCTACCAAACCTGTGAAGAGGTTATGCAGCGCGAACTTGGCCTGCCTCCCTCAAAAGAAACACGGGATCTATACAAACGCCTGATCTCGTAAAAGACATAACCCAAATTTCTCTAAAAACAGCCGTCCAAAAAACATTTTTGGACGGCTGTTTTCTTTTAACTCGTTCAGTCCTCACCCCGGTTTTACTCGGGATTTTGGGACATCTGCCCGTAGGGTAGAGGGCAGGGTGAGGGGCGGAATCTAATGTTTTGAAGCCTGTTTTGAAGCCTGGTGGCTCGTATCCTGTTTGCAACGAACCAAACTGATCGTAACAAAAAGGATGAACCATGAAAAACCAACTCGCTTCCCTCGCTTTCTTTGCTCAGAAGATCGACCGCCAGCAAATCCAGTTGATTTTGGTGATTGTGTCATTGGCTGCGCTCCTCCTCGGCACCGGGGCTCCTTTGGATGGCGGCGAAGTTGGAAAATAAGTGATCCTCCTGCTTTCCCTGGTGGCCGGGCTGGTCATTGGGCTGGTGTGGGCATACGGCCACAAAACCCCGTATCACCCTCCCGAGCTTAGGCATTTTGGGCTTGCCTTCACCGCCTACCTGCCGCAGTTCGTTGCCATCCAATTGCCCGAGCTTTTTCCAGACTGGCTGGATGCGGTTTGCCTGACACTCTCGCAGGTCTTGTTACTTGGGTTTGCCTGGCTAAACCGAAAAATTATCGGCATGCCGATTCTGATCTGTGGTGTGGTCCTGAATCTGGCAGTGATGACAACCAACAGCGGTTTCATGCCGATCAGCCCGCAAACAGCAAGCCGTCTGATCTCCGAAGAAGCACTACTGGATATCCAACCCGGGAGCCGCATCGGCCCAAAGGACATTCTCCTCCACCCGCAAGATACCCGCCTCGAGGGGCTGGCGGATCGCTTTCTACCCGCGGCATGGTTCCCCTACCAAGTGGCATTCAGCCTCGGTGACGTTTTTATCGCGATCGGCGCCTTTTGGATACTTGCCCGTCCGACTAATCATTTATCAGAAAATAGAGGACCATAACTATGCTCGCTCCATTTACTTATCAAAGGACAGTGTCCGTCAAAGCGGCTCCCAACCAAGGAGTTTCACATGGCATAAGCCGCGTTTTTTCAGCAGCATTGGTCAACAAGCAATTTTGTGACCTGCTTCTTGAAGATCCAAACACAGCCCTGAACAAAGGCTACCTTGGCGAAGGATTCCCCCTTAGCAAAGAGGAGCGCGACCTGATCGTTTCCATCCGCGCCACCTCCCTTTCCGACCTGGCAAAACAGGTCAGCCGTTCATTAAGCAACAATTATTGATTTGCCTGCCTTAATGAAACTTATTTCTTGAAAGGTTCTGCGCCACGCTACAGGTCATGGACCTTTGTAAACTGGTGCTTTTCTCAAAAATGATCACAGAAATTTCCCTGCAAAACATGCCGGATGCCAATCAACAATTATGGGCCATCTTTCAGGCCTTTGATGACCTGTTGTTTATCCTCGATTCCGATGGAACGATTTTGGATTTTAAAGCTGGCAGTATGACCAACCTGTACACCTCGCCGGATAAATTCATGCTGCGGAGAATACAGGATGTCATGCCTGCGGATGTCGGCGCAAAGATCGAGGATGTGTTAAGCAGGCATCGCGCCGGGAGTCGGGTCACATTCTTTGAATACTCGCTTAAGTCCCAGATTGGCAAACGCTGGTTCGAATCGCGGCTGGTCACGCTCACGAACGGGCAGCTCATCATGCTGGTTCGCGATATCTCACGGCACAAAACCTCTGAAGAGACGATCATGCGTCAGTTTGGTCAATTGGCGGCCTTGCGTTCCATAGACCTGGCCATCACCTCTGAATCGGATCTGCAACCGGTGCTGTCAACCATCCTCGATCATGTGCGCGTGCAATTGAATGTCGATGCGGCCTGCATATTGTTGTTTGACCCGCAAACGCAGCTTCTCGAATTCGCGGCAGACGCGGGCTTTACCACTCAGGCGTTGCAGTATACCCGTCTGCAAGTCGGCGAGGAGTACGCTGGGAAGGCCGTGCTTGAACGATCTGTACTTTATATCGACAATTTGATTTCACACCCTGCGGCGTTTCAAAGATCGCCTTTTTTGATGCAGGAAGGCTTTATCGCTTATTACGCTGTTCCACTGATCGCAAGAGGTCAGCCCGTGGGCGTGCTGGAAATTTTCCATCGCTCGCGGCTCGAAGCAGATCGTGACTGGCAAAACTACATGGAAACACTCGCGGGGCAGGCCGCCATCGCCATAGACAATGCCATGCTGTTCAAACATCTCCAGCGTTCCAACGCGGAATTGGTTCTCGCCTATGACAAGGTGATCGAAGGCTGGTCACGTGCGCTCGACTTGCGAAACAAGGAGACCGAGGAGCATTCCCGCCGTGTGACTGAATTGACTGTCAGGCTGGCAGAGCGGATGGGAATTGGTCGCACTGAACTCACACACATTCACCGAGGCGCAATGCTGCACGACATTGGCAAGGTCGCGATCCCGGATAGCATCCTGCTCAAGCCCGGACCATTGACTGATGAAGAATGGACGATCATGCGGCGCCATCCATTGATCGCCGTGGAATTGCTCGCGCCCATTGAACACCTTGCGCCTGCGCTGGATATTCCCCGCTCTCACCATGAAAAATGGAATGGCGAAGGATACCCGGATCGGCTTGCAGGCAAGGATATCCCGCTGGCCGCGCGAATTTTTGCTGTGGTGGATGTATTTGACGCCCTGACCTCAAACCGCCCTTACAGACCAGGCTGGCCGATGGAGAAGGCCATTCAATACATCAAGGAACAGATCGGGATACATTTTGATCCGCATGTTGTGCCTGTGTTCATCGATATGATGAGCGGTCAGGCTTAAATTCAACATACTGCTTTATAAGCAGGGGGAAAAGGGGATAGGGTGCGCTTCAACTTCTTGGGTGGCTGGTTAACATCGGAGAACGATGGCGAAGTTGAAGCGCGCCTGGATATTTTGGGCAACAGTGGCAGGTATTTGCTATTTGGAGCTTGTTTGAAAAGCCTGCTTTCTTTTTTGCAAAACACAAAACTGCGAAGATACAAAGAAAAAACTTTGTGCCTTCGCAGTTGAATTTAATGGCAGAATATATTTCAATCTATAAGGGTGAGGGCTTCCAGGTGACCTGAATATGAGTTCCAATTCCAAGGTTCGAGTGGATGGATGCCTCTGCCCCGATCAACTGGGCGCGTTTTAAAATACCAGCCAGGCCGAAATGTTTTTGCTTGACAAGGGTGTCGATCCCCAGCCCATCTTTTGTCTCAAACCCATTTCCGTTATCTTCGACAGACAATGAAATTTCGTCTTCCAGCAGCCTGCCTGTGATTTGAACTATCTTCGCCTGTGCATGACGTACGGCATTTTCACAAGCCTCCTGAACCATGCGAAAGATATGTTCCTCCATGTTCCTGATCTGATATCTTGAATCATCGGTTTCGATCTTCACAATGATCTCGATCTTTCCCTGATTGCGCTCTGTTAAAGTGCCCGCCATTTCTTCTAGGGCAGGTTTTAGCCCATACTCCAGCATGGGCGGGCGCAGATTGAAAATGATCTCACGGACCTGACTCGTCAACTTTTGATAGGCTTTTTGGAAAGCTGGCGTAACCTCCGCTTCGTCCAGATTCATGCGCAGGGCAGCCAGCTCGTTGAGGATGCTATCGTGAAGCAGCAGCGCCAGACGCATGCGCTCATCCTCGTATTGGCTGATGCCGTCCTGGTAGATGGATTTGAGATGTTCGGCTTGCAGCACATAACTTAATGCAATTGCGGTCTGGTTGGCGATGGATTGCAGGATGGGAATCTCTGCCTGGGGATAGTAATCGTCCGGGTCGCGGCGTCCGAGCAGCCAAAAGCCGATGAAAGAGTCACCAGCTTTGAGCGGAAGAATGAGGCGGATCCATTCGTCATCAGAGGAGAGAGCGGGGATGAATTTCCCGCTTCGTTCGACCAGTTGGCTGATTCTGCCTTCGTCTGGCATTTCTTCCGCTGAGACATTTTTGGCGAGCAGCGCCTTCAAACTCCCATTGGAAGTTTGCATAAAGGCGAATTGACGAATGAACAAACTCGGAAAGACATCCTTCTCAAGCAACAATAGAAGATCGTTAATGGATGTGCTGGCTGCGATTCGGCTTGAAAAACTTTCCTGCAAATTTTGGTAGGGAAGTTTGATCCCAAGAAGATGTTGTTCCAAAAATGATTGGAAGGATGGAAAGATCTGGATCGAAGCGATCACAATTAATACTGTGATGCCAATGATCAGGAGGATCATGTTTTCAAGTGTTGTGTCGATCAGCGTAATGGGGCGGATGAGAAGCGGAAGGGCTGCGCCGATCAGAATAAGGAAGGAATAAACCGAGATCAGCCGATTGGCGCGCAGTTCCATGCCGCCCAACTGACGGCGATAGATCGTGTAGAAGTAGGCCAGCGGCATAAGCGGCAAAGCCAGAAAGGCGAGCGGAGCGATCTTTGATGCAATGTCGCTTATGCTGAAACTGATTAGGGGAATCACCACCAGTAAAGTGGCGGTAAGCACCAGCGCAAGATCCCGCCGTTGATCGGGCTGCCGAAAGAAATGGACGCCCAGCAATACAGCGCTCCCAGCCATCGCAAGCAGAAAACCAAGCGCATAAAACCCACGCGGCGGGATTTGGAACAGTTCTGCTATTGCGAGCAGTAAACAGACGGCATAGAAAAAATAACCCAACCATTTTTGAGGAAGGCGAAGCGGCTTTGGAAATACCCAATGCAGATGCAGGTAAACCGGCAGCAATAGCCATGCCGCTACATGCATCAGAATGGACCCTTCCAGAAGATGCCATGCAGATATCGAGCCGAATATCAGCCAGAGCCCCATCAGGTAAAAGGCGGCAATGAACAATCTTCTGAGCGTTGAATTCTTTGGCCGTAACAAGAGTTGAGCCGCGAATCCAACCGCCCAAAATATGTAAGCCAGCCACCAGATATTGAAAAAACGAATATTGAATTCCAGTTGGTTGAAGCCCGGAATGACCCAGGGAATCGCAAGTTCCGTTCCGTTGCGATTGACAACAACGTTTATGGTATCCCCCGGTTTTATGCCTTTGAAGAAAGCCAGTCGGTTGTCTGCGTGGTAGTCATCCAGGCTGTTTGCCCCAACTCTCACCAAAACATCGCCTTCCTTCAGCGTGGGCTCGTTTTTGTCCTGGATATATACTGCAAGGATTTTTCCATCTGGCGGGTTGAAGCGGAAACCGATATAGGGGGCGTAGCCAAAAATGCCATACGTAAAAAACAATAAAATGAAAAGCACCGATAGAGACAGGAAAAATTCAGAAACATTCCAGCGATCTGTGAGGTCTTTTTTCATAATGTCCTCTGTAACGTGGGGCTTTGATAAATCTTGAATTTATAAGGCGGTGATTGGGATTATAGCGCAGGAATGAAACATTAAACCATAACCTTTGTCCGTATTCCGACACAAGCGGAGTATTAACGGGCGGCACTTCGGCGCAGGCCTGGTGCGAGAAACTGCGTCAGAAAGCAGGCACCAGCCCCAAGGCTTTGAAAGAGGCGCAGGAGGCTCTCCTTCAACGCGGGGCGGTGAGTGATTGAGTCGTTATCAAACTGTGAGGGAATTATTTCAAATGAGTCGCTTGCGCGGCCTAGTGGGTTGATTCATCTATTCGATGATCAGGCTGGTTCGGCGTGATCAATCCCTTTTGCCGTGCTTTGGCGATGGCGGCGGCACGGTTGTGTACATCCAATTTTATGTAGGCGTTGGAAAGCAGGTTGCGGACGGTGGAATTGCCCACATTCAATTTTTTTGCGAGTTCAGAGGTTGTGGCATCGGGATATGCCGCGCTGAGAGAGAGCGCCTCCAACTGGCGGGGGGTGAGAAGTTCTTCAGATAGATAACGGGCATATTGGTCATGAGCAACCTGGCTGTATTGGACTCCGCCCTCGGCGATGACCTTCACCACGCTTCCCAAATTCTTAAGAATGGCCTGATCGTCTTTCAGAATGTATCCACTGGCCCCGGCATCCATCACCGCACGGATCAATCCGCGTTCGGCATGCATGCTGATGACGAGGATATTAAGGTCTGGGTGGGCTTGCAATAACTTTGGAATGGAATGCAGGATCGGGTAGGGATTTCGATTTTCACTTGATATGGGGACATTAACATCCAGCAGAAGCACATCTGCGGGTGTTTTTTCCAACGTGGGTTCCAGTTCCTCCCCAAACGCCATCGTCGCCGTCACTTCGATCTGCGGGTCTTTTTCCAGCCGATAAACGTATCCATCCACAATGCTTTGATGGTCGTCCAGTATTGCCACACGTATTTTCTTTGTCATATGTTGCACTCCCTCTTGCGCTTTGATTCAGGGTAACAGAAAGAATTACAGGTTTCAAGCCTTTTTGCTGAAATTCAGTACAAATGCCTATGCCCTGTGACACCTGCCTATTGAACTGCCGTTTGGGCATCTGTACAATGGACTTAAGATAACAGATTTGCTAATAAGTGGAATGCGACATTGCTCTCATCTCCATTTATGTATAAGGGGCGAAGGGGATAGGATGCGCTTCAACTTCCTGGGCGGCTTGAACGCCAGATGGCTGGTGGGGGAAGTTGAAGTGCATCGGATATTTAATGTGGGGGACACGGGTACCGTAAATCACTTGTCCAAACGGTGATTTTGTATATACTTGAGGATATCCAGATATTCCAAAGCCAATTTGACCAAAAAGGGGACCATGCCCGCAAAATATCCGAAGACCAAACTCGTAAGCAAATGATCGACCCGCAGTTGGAACAGGCGGGTTGGTATTTGCGCGACCACTCCAAGGTGAAGATCGAAATTCCCGTGGACGGGTACGATGCCGAGCCGTGGAATGGGGTTAGTGATTATTGTTTGTACCGCGAAAACGGGGAAGTGTTGGCGGTAGTCGAAGCCAAGCGGACTTCCACCGATGTTCGTCTCGCAGAAGCACAACTCACCTATTACGTCACTGAAATTGAAAAGCACCAATCTTTCCGTCCGTTTGGATTTTTAGCCAACGGACTTGAAATCCATTTTGTGGATGTGGGCATTGCCCACAAGCGCGAAGTGTTCGGCTTCTTCACACGCGAAGATTTGGAAAACCTGCTGTATATCCGCCACAAAAAAAAAAACACCCGCCCCCCAAGAAAAAAAAAAAAACAACAAACGCCGCCCCCAACAACACCCACCCCACACCCCGCCGGGAAGAAAGGGAAAAGGGAAAAGGAAAAAAAAAAAACCGTAGGGGAAAAAAAAAAAAAAAGCACGACGATGGGATTGATTGATGTGTTCATGCGCTCCAATCAGGCACGGCGGATTTTGTTCGTGGCAGACCGAGACGCACTAGTTAAGCAGGCAATTGACGATGGCTTTGAGAAATTTATTCCGAATGAACCCTGCACACGCCTGCACAGTTGGGAATCGATATGCGCGCACAACGCCTCTACGCGGTGACACTCCAAACCCTGAGCAATATCTTCGAGCAGTTCTCGCCCGCCTTCTTTGACTTGATCGTCTTCGATGAAGTCCATCGCTCGATCTACAACAAGTTCAATGAAGTGCTGGAGTATTTCGATGCCCGCCAGGTGGGACTGACCGCCACGCCCGCCAATTACATCAATCGTGATACTTTCCTTGCCTTCGATTGCACAGATGGCAAGCCAACTTATCTCTACACCTACGAGCAAGCCATCGAAGACAAGTATCTCGTGGATTATGAACTCTACGCCGCGCGGACCAAGTTCCAGCGGCAGGGCATTCACGGCGTGGACTTGACAGAGGAAGAGCGCAACGCCCTCATCGAAAAGGGACTTGACCCCGACGATATCAACTACGAAGGCACGGAACTGGAACGGGAAGTCAGCAACCGCGACACGTTGCGCAAACAGTGGGAAGAGATTTGGGAAGTGTGCAAGAAAGACTCTTCGGGACAGTTGCCTGGCAAGACCATCGTCTTTGCCATCACGCAACAACATGCCTTGCGCTTGCAAGCTGCCTTCGATGAGATGTATCCGCAATTCCCGAATCTGACGAAGGTCATCACGCATAAATCAGAATATCGCGGCACGTTGGTGGATGCGTTCAAGAAGAAGGACGAGCCGCGCATTGCCATTTCTGTGGACATGCTCGATACGGGCATTGACGTTCCCGAGTGGTCAATCGTGTTTATGAAGCCCGTGCAATCGCCGATCAAGTTACGGCAGATGATCGGGCGTGGGACGCGGGTGCAGGCGGCGTGTCCAATCTGCATTATTGGCGAACTTCGAGAAGAAGGATTTTCTCATCATTGATTTTGGGAGAATAACTTTCAGCCGAGATGCCAAGGAAGTCGTTGACCAGTCCACGCCTGTGCTGGTGACAATCTTCAATACGCGCTTGAAGTTGCTGGAGACCTATCTCAAAGACCAGAAAGACCCCGATTGCAAAACGGTGATCGCTGACCTGCGCGAGCAGATTCAGCAAATCCCAACTGACTCGTTCACCATTCGCAAGCACATGCCAGAGATCGAAGAAGCATGGACAGATGCCTTCTGGGATTATTTCGTTTCGAGCAAGATCGAATTCCTGAAATTGAAAGTCGCCCCGCACCTGAGGCTCGTCCCTGGCGTGGATGTCGCCGCGGCGACCTTCATCAGCAAAGTGGAACGGTTGAAATTGCTCAAACGCACGGGCAAGGAAGCCAGCGGAACCATTCAATCCATTGTGGAAGATGCGCAGAGTTTGCGAGACACGATTTTGTCTGATGGTGAAATCAAAGCAAAGAGCATGTGCGTTCCTGAAAAACTGGTTGAATTTTCGAACAATGAATTGAATTTGCTTCGAGATATTCTTTTCACCATGTATGAAAAACAAAATGCGTTACGAACTCTTTCCTTGAACTCGATTTACTGGATTCCCATCGCCATCAGCGGCTACATTTTGCTCACCAAGAGCGGGAGAGAAAATGTACGTGGCGGAATATCGCCGCTTGGTGGAACAGCGCATTTTGCAATTGGTTGCTAATCACCCAACTATTAAAGCCATTCAGCACGGACAAAAAATTGACGACTGGCAACTGCTCGAACTGGAGCGCACGCTGACCAAAGAACTCGGCGAAGGCGACTTGGAAGTGACGCCCGAAAACTTGAAGAAGGTCTTTGCCCATGCCGCTGATAGTTTTCTTGGATTGGTGCGCCAAGTACTGGACATGCAAACCCTGCCCGATTACAAGGATTTGGTGGCGCGGCAGTTTGAAACCTACGTAACCCAGCACAACTACAACGCCGACCAGATCTGCTTTTTGTGCGGTGCAAACGTGTTCTTGCAGAAGCGCCATCTCGAAACCGCTGACT